>CAZGLK010000001.1:0-73527 GCA_964526375.1 uncultured Candidatus Saccharibacteria bacterium
AGAGTATATCTTTAGCTGGTCAGAAGCGTTCAGGGAGAGTGAAACAGGTCAGTTGTTGATGAAAATAGGACATATGCCCGTCGATGGTGTGTATATATTTGACGGTCATGTTCCCCAAAAGTCATGGCGAGGAATAGGGATTGGGAAAAAAGGGATTTGGTGGATGCGGAATGGATGCGGGGCAACGGAACATTATGTGCAAACACCTCGAGATCTTGCTAAACAGATAGATCCGGAAATCCTCGAGCTCGCTCATGAGTGGATTGAAGAAGGCAAAGTATGGACGTGTATAAGGGAAAGGATGGATACATGGAGGGCCAAAAGCGCAGAGTGTCAGAGGTTGGCGGAACGGTACTTGAGTCATATTTTGACACAAACTCCCAAGGATAGCCAGAAGTAAAGAAATTCAGCAGATGCTCGCGCGGTCTAATAGAGGAGAGGTGTATTTCTCCTGCTTTCCGTGCAACCCCGAGGGTTGCGCGGCAAAAGACAGGCCAAAACAGCCTGTCTTTTTTTGTTGGTAATCCTATTTTTCCACAACTACAAAATTATGTGATCACATAAAAATGTAGTCCTCGGCTGGTCAGGGAGAACAAGGGGTAACCCTTCGGGGATTTTTTCTGTGGATAACACCCCCTTTTTTCTCTTTTGAAATTGTTTGGTGTAAAATGAGATTGAAGTATCCTACTAATTACTAATTTTACTAATATACTAATACAGCTAAGCCAGTAGACCGAATCTGGAATTAGTAGATTGGTAACTGTTTGTAATTGGTGGGGAATAAATTATGCGGTTCGGGGTTTTTGCAATTGGTTTTGTGTCCTCCAAATAGCATTGAATGTTTGGGGGTTTTTAATTGCCAAAGGAGGGTACGGGTCGACTTATTGCAAAAGTAACGAACCGCGAAAACAAAATTATGAAGCGCTCAGCCATTTTAGAAAAAAATGGGGTAGTTGTTTCGGCTTCTCAAAAGCCGGTGCTGTATCAATTCATAAAAAAATCCGAAGCGGAAAAAATCAACCGCTCGTTTTCGGATAACGCCATAAAGATGATGAAAAAGCGCTATTTACTGCAGTCTGCCAAGGGTAATCAGGAAACGCCGGCCGAAATGTTTTGGCGCATTGCTTGGGCTTTGGCCGGAGTGGAGCGAAAGTATGGCCGCAATGGGGGCTTTGTGCAAAAAACCGCCCAGGATTTTTTTAAAATTATGGCGGGCAAGGAATTTACTCCGGCCGGTCGCACCATTACCAACGCCGGTGGTGACACGCCGGTGGTGGCCAACTGCATCGTTCTGCCGGTTATGGATTCCATGGAAAGTATTTTCCAAACTCTAAAAGACGCCGCGCTATTGCAACAAGCCGGTTCGGGCTTGGGCTTTGATTTTTCTCATTTGCGCCCGGCCTTAAGCCCTACCAAGAAATCCCGCGGCGTCTCCTCGGGTCCGGTTTCGTTTCTTAAGGTCTACAACGAGGCCTTCGGCATGATCAAACAGCAGGGCCGGCACGGCGCCAACATGGCCATGATGCAGGTGGATCACCCCGATGTTTTGGACTTTATTCGCGCCAAGCAAGTTGAAGGCGAAATCCGCAATTTTAACATTTCGGTTAAAGTTACCGACGAGTTTATGAAGGCGCTTACCGAAAAACCCAACGAGCAGTGGTATTGCAGCTGGAATGGCCTAAAAATGAAACCGCGGCGGGTTGTGCGGGCCGCCAACGGCTCAGCGGAGAGGGTAGAAGAGCTTGACATAACCCCTCGGGAAATTTTTGATGAGCTGGTTCATTATGCTTGGTTAAACGGCGAGCCGGGCATTGTGTTCATAGACGAGGTCAACCGCACCAACCCCTTGCCGGGACTAGGCGCCATAGATTGTTCCAACCCCTGCGGCGAGCAGTTTTTGCACCACTACGACAACTGCAACTTGGGTTCGGTCAACTTAGCCGTGTTTGTTAAAGACGGCCGGGTGGAGTGGGATCATCTGCGCCGGAGCGTTAAAACGGCGGTGCGTTTGATGGACAATGTCATTGATACTTTTGATTTTCCCGTGCCTCAAGTAACGGAACTGGCCCAAAAAAACCGCCGCATTGGTTTGGGCATCATGGGTTTTGCCGATATGCTTTTTCAGCTGGGCTTGGGCTATAACTCGCCCGAAGGGCGCCGCTTGGGTGAGAAAATAATGAAAACAATTAACGACGCGGCTCACGCGATGTCGGAGGAGTTGGCCAAAGAAAAGGGGCACTTCCCCAATTTGCCCTTAAGCGTTTATGCCAAAGCCAAAAAGAAGCTGCGCAATGCCGCCTTAACCACGGTGGCGCCTACCGGTTCCATTTCCATGATGTTTGATTGCTCCAGCGGCGTTGAGCCCCAGTTTGCGCTGGCCTACATCAAACAAGACAAAGACGGTCTGCATTATCCGTATTTTAATCGTTATTTTGAAGCGGCTTTGCATCAGCACAAGTTGGCGCCGAGCCTGATTGCTAAAATCAAGGACGAGACGGTTAAAAAGGGCAGTATTCAGCATCTGGCCGATTTACCGGCAACTCTGCGCCAGACCTTTGTGGTGGCCATGGATATTTCGGCCGAGGATCATATTGCCATGCAGGCGGCTTTCCAAAAGAATGTGGATAATTCCATTTCCAAAACAATCAATTTTCCCAACAGCGCCACCAAAGAAGATGTGGCCAGCGGTTTTATCGGCGCTTGGAAACAAAAGTGCAAAAGCTGCACGGTTTACCGCGACGGCAGCCGCCAAGTGCAGATCTTAAACATTGGCGGCAGTGATAAAATCGCCTCACCCAAAGATCTGGGCAGTGGCAAGAGCGCCGGATTGGAAGCGCTGGCCATTGATCAAGAACGATTGGCTCCCCGAAAGCGGGACGAGGTTTTAAGCGGTAAAACCTACAAGGTAAAAACCGGCTACGGCAACTTGTATGTAACCATTAACGACGATGAGAACGGTTTGCCTTTTGAGGTTTTTGCCGTAATCGGCAAAAGCGTCGGGTTTTTTCAGGAGCAAAGCGAGGGTATTTGCCGCATGGTTTCTTTTGCTTTAAGGGCCGGGCTAAAGGTTCACGAAATTATTGACCAGTTAAAGGGCATTCGCGGCCCCATGCCGGTTATTACCAGCCGAGGCACGATCTTTTCTTTACCCGATGCCATTGGCCGGGTTTTAGAGGAGCATGTTAACGGCGGCGTGACTTCGCCTATTGCTACCATAGCCAGTCCGGAAATGTCGGTTGCGGTCCCACTACGCCCATCCTCCGCTAAAAGCTACGGAGTGGCACAGCAGGGCTTCGAGGAGCAGGCCCGAAGTACATCCAGCCCAACCGGCGCCTTGACCGCCAGTTATGCCGAAAGACCATTGGCCGATTGGGGCATGATGCCGGGTTGCCCCGATTGCGGCTCGGTTCTGCGTATGGGCGAGGGCTGTATGAGTTGCCCCAACTGCGGGTTTAATAGGTGCATGTAGGCACAGTCTTGGATCTTGGAACTTGGAACTAGGGGCTTGGATGATTCTCTATGTTGATTGTGGTTACTGGTAATGGTAAGGGGAAGACAACGTCTGCTTTAGGGCAGGCGTTGCGGGTTATTGGGGAAGGCGGCCGGGCCGTAATGTACCAGTTTATTAAAGGGCCGTGGAAGTCGGGGGAAGACAAATTAATCTCAAATCTCAAATCTCAAAACTCAAAACTAAAAGACAAAAAGTCGCTGGATGGTTTGGAGAATTTGTATGACTTTGACATCGTAAAGGGTGGAAAAGGATTCGTGGGAATTCTCGGCGATCCGTATCCGCGGAGTGTTCACATCAAGGCTGCTGAAGAGACTTGGACCAAAGCACAAGCGGCCATTGAATCCAAAAAATATCAGCTGGTTGTTTTAGACGAAATAAATGTGGCCATCAAGCTCGGCCTTATAAAAGTTGGGCCGGTTTTTTCTTTTTTGAAAAAACACAAAGGAATTGTTAATATAATGGCAACGGGCCGGGACGCTCACCCTCGGTTGATAAAACTAGCTGATTTGGTTTCCGAAATCAAAGACATTAAACATCCATTTAACCAAGGCGTTTCTGCTCGGAGAGGAATTGAGTATTGAATTCCAAATAACAAAATCCAAATGACAAATAAATTTCAAAATCCAAAGCCCAAATTTAAGAAGTCACCTTTTTGTCATTTAGGCATTTGGATTTGATTTGGCATTTGAGTTTTGTAATTGGGCATTCTCAAAAATATATGGTTTTTGGCGTTGTTATCGGTTTTATTGTCGGCTTTGTTTTAGCCGGAGTCATCGCGGTCATTATCGCCGCGAATAGTTGATTTGTTTTGAGTCCCGGAGCTCTGTTGCGGGTGTCAGTCTGGCTGTTTTGTTTATTGTTTCCTTACCGCAGACGATCGTCTAACAGAAGGAAACAATGTTGTTGGCATAAATTTTAAGTATCTCAAGTATAATTCTCAAGTATAATTTATGGTCAAAACTTCGCTATCGCAATTTATCTTAGAAAAAATAGATGGAGCCGGCGATTTGTTTTTGGAAAGTTTGTTGCCTTGTAATCGAGCCGAGGCTAGATTATGGAGAAATCTTTTGGGTTTGCCGACAGGCTATGAATTTTCTCCCCGTAAATTTTCTGTTATTTTATCAAAATTAAAAAAGCAAGGCCTGGTGTCAAAACGGGGAAAACACAGAAAATCAATCTGGTCAGCGACTTTAATGGGAAAGAATAAGTTGGGAGATTTAAAAAGTTTTAGTGGAATAGAACCGCCCAAGACAGACGGCATTCCTCGGCTGGTTATGTTTGATATCCCGGAATCGGAAAGAAAGAAAAGAAACTGGTTGAGGATAAACTTGGTTGCGGCTAACTACAGTCAGCTGCAAAAAAGTGTTTGGTTGGGTTATAACCCTTTGCCTGAAAGTTTTATAAAATTTCTTGACGAGTTAAGGCTGAAAAATAAAGTTCATATCGTCAGTGTCAATAAATCAGGCACGATTGAGGAAGTTTAGATAAAATTTTTGCGTTATCTGCGTTTGCCATTATTATTTATTGTTTCCACCAACTAGACGATCGTCCAAGGCAAGGAAACAATAGCCGCTGACGAGTTTTTGGTAGTTTAGTAAAAGGACAATAGACTGTTTATCTTTCTATTGTTTCCTTACCGTAAACGATCGTCTGATAGAGGGAAACAATAGCACTTTTTAACTACTCTCAAAAACCCGCATAAAAGCTGGGTTTTTGTGGGGTTGACAGGCATTTAATAATTTGCTAGCATAAAAGAGTTCTTTTCGTATAAATCCACAAGAAAAGCCGCCCTCAGCTACTTTTCCGCTCTAAGACTATCTAACTTAAAATTCGAGAGGTTTAAGATGAGGCTCGATCAGGATATCAATTTTAATCTGGGAGGAGTGCCGATGGTGATGAGACTTGATACCACGGCGCCAGAAAATGTGTGGATTATTACGCCGAAATGTCAAGAAGACATGGGAGACTCTTTCGCTAACGCCATTAAGAAATGCATCGGCTTTCCTCATCAATTGTTCTCGTTTGGATTTGATGAGGCTGATGTCTACGTTGCTTTAGTGGCGGATGACCAGGCCGTTGTAATATATGGTGGAGATGAGCCCGGTGCTTCTATGGCCTGTAACATTTTCGCCAGTTTGCCAGATTGGAGCGGCGAAAGTCTAAAGGGGCTCAGGGGAGCGGGAGAGTTTGTTGATTTTCTCTCACTTCTTAAAGAGCATGCTGGAATCGAAGTATTTCGACGCAGCGATGGGGAGGTGATTGATTACACAAGCGCTCTTTTACTCTTACGATGAGGAGCCCATTGAATTCTCTCAGATGTTTGATGATTTAGAGGATTCAAAGCTTTTTTGAATCCCATAAAGCCAAAACGGTCGTTAAAAAAATGAACAGCCTGACCAGCTGTTTTTTTATTCCTCGGTTGCTCGTCGAGTATACTCACTTGTTCTGGTATCTACTTCAATAAAATCGCCGGCTTCCACAAAAAGCGGAGTTTTAACCGTAATGCCGGTTTCTAAAAGAACATCTTTTAAGCCGCCTTGAACGGTGTCGCCTTTTAAGCCGGGCGGAGCATCTTTTACGCGCAGAACAACTTTTATGGGCAGCTCCAGGCTAATGGGCTGGCCGTTAAAAATAAGAACTTCACACGGCAAATCTTTTTTTAAGTAGCCGGTTTTTTCTTGCAGCAAATCTTGAGCCAAGCCAAATTTCTCTCCGCCGTCGGTTTGAAAGAAAAATTCGTCCCTGGTGCGATAAGCAAACTTGGCCTTGAGGCGCTCAATGTCGGCCTCGTCAACCTTATCGGATTGCTGAAAAGTTTCGGCGCGAACTTTGCCGCTGATCAAGTGGCGGATTTTGGTTTGCATCACCGGCCGTCTTTGGGCCACCTTATTGTGATGAGCTTCCAGAACTTGATAAGGCTCGCCCTCCAGTTCAATCAAAACGCCGGGTTTTAGGTTGTTCATTGAAAGCATAATGCGATGCCAATCAACGAATGACATGCGAATTATGCGAATAGAATCCATTCAAATCAAATAAAAAATTCGTATCATTCGCACGAATTCGCATATTAGCATCGCGTTGAGTATACTAAATACTAATGAGCTTATCAAGGGCGGCGGTTATCGGCGCGGTGGCGTTTATGGCGGGCGTGGCGGTTTATTCCGTGGCTGGTTTGCAGTGGTGGCTGGTGAGCGCGCTCGTGGGCGCGGTGGCGGTTTTGGGTGTGGTAGGCGCTCGGGTTAATGTAAAATATCTCGCGCCCATTTTTGTTGTTGTTTTGTCTTTGCTGGCTGGGCTGGTTTGGGGGGCCGTTTATCGGCCTCAACCGAAGCAGGAAAAAACTTTTTGGCAGGATGCGCGGGCGGCGTTAACGGCCAAGGCAGATAAAATTATGCCCCAACCCGAGGCCGCGGTTTTTGACGGCATGGTTTTGGGCTACGATAAAAACATCCCCGCTTCTTTGAAAGACATTTACAACATTACCGGCACGCGGCATATTCTGGCCATATCGGGCATGAACATTTCCATTGTGTCCTTAATGCTGATGAGTTTTGGTTTGGCTCTCGGTTTGTGGCGGCGTCAGGCTTTTTGGCTGGCGCTCGCGGGCATAATCGCTTTTGTTCTTTTGGTAGGCAGTCCGCCTTCAGCTGTTAGGGCCGGCTTGATGGCCGGCATAGTTTTGTGGGCCAGAAACCACGGTCGGCTGTTCTTAGCTTGGCGGCCGCTGGTATTGGCCGCATTTTTTATGGTCTTGTTGAATCCGCGCCTCTTGATTTTTGACATTGGGTTTCAGCTTTCTTTTTTGGCGGTGGCCGGCATTTTATATTTTAAGAACTTTTGGGATCATGTTTTCGGCTGGCTGCCCGTAAAACTTGCCCGTGAGTTATTGTCGCTTTCGTTTGCGGCCCAAATTACCACTTGGCCCATTATTCTTTACAACTTCGGCACCTTTTCACTGGTCGGCCCCATAGCCAATATCTTTGTGGTGCCGCTTTTAAACCCCATAATGCTTTTGGGTTTAGGATTTGCGATTTTTTCATGGTGGCCGATATTGTCCCAGGTGTTTTTGTGGCCAGCTTGGCTTATCTTGAAATTAGCCGACAAAGCCGTGGAATTTTTTGCTACCTTCCCTTGGGCCAGTTTGAACTTGGGCCAGCCGGGTTTGATCGTGCTCGCTTATTATCCTTTCCTGTTGTGGCTGTGGAAGTTTTTAGAAAGAAAGGGCTTGAACGAGGCGGTGCATTGATATCGAGGTTGTGTATCCAGTTCATAAACCGACCCGAACAATCCGAATTTTACCCGAATGACCCGAACCAATTCGGATGAGATATTCGTTAAGTTCGGATTATTTCGCGTCATTCGGATGTATTCGTGGTTAGGGATCGCGTTTTATGTGGTTGTCTAAAAAATTTGTCTTGGGGGTTTTGGCGTTTATTTTAATCTTGATTTCTTATGCCGTTTGGCAGAAGGGGAACCAGTCGCCGCGGCTGGTGTTTTTGAATGTGGGGCAGGGCGATGCCATGCTGGCCAGTTTGCCCGGCGACATTCAAATTTTGGTGGACGCCGGGCCGTCGGGCGAGTTGGCTTCTAAACTTTCCGGCTATTTGCCTTTTTACGATCGCGATATTGAACTGGCAATTTTAACCCATCCCCACGCCGATCACCTGCGGGGTTTTTTGGAGATATTCAAAAATTACAATGTTAAAAATTTTATCTTTTCGGGTGCCAATTATTCCAGCCGGGTTTATGCCGATTTTATGGAGGCGTTAAGAAAAGAGGGCAGCGGTGTTTACTTGGCCGGAAAAGGTGATGTTGTCAGTTATCGGGGCAGACCGATATTGAGAATTTTTTCTCCCGATAAGGTTGAACTTGGGCGTGATTTCAAAAAAATTCACGAGGCCAACATTGTTAGCCAGCTGGAACTGGGCCATAGAAAATTTTTGCTGATGGGCGATGCCGAAGAAGATCTTGAATTGCGGCTCATCGCGTCAAAGACGATTCAAGACGTGGACATTCTAAAAGTCGGCCACCACGGTTCTAAAACCTCCACCTCGGAAAAATTGCTCCAAGCCGCTCGTCCCGAAGAAGCCATCATCTCCGTCGGCCGCAACTCCTACGGCCACCCCAACCCCGGTGTCCTGGATCGCCTGCATCAAACCGGAGCCAAAGTTTTTAGGACGGATCAGGTGGGGGATGTGGTTTATAGGTAGAAGTTAGAATCTAGAAGTTAGAAAATAGAATATCTTTTGGAGACCGAATCTCCAAAAATTGTAATCCCGGAGTTTCTGTTTTGGAGACTTAGTCTCCAAAATTGGGCTCCCGGTGAAAAACATCGGGGGCTTTTTTTATTTTTGAAATTAAGCTAGGATAACAGCAATGAGGTTGGAGCATCAATCAGCTGAAGAATTAAAAAAGGAAATCTTGGGAATTACGGGTAAATATCTTGATTTAACCAAGTACCGGCTTTTCTTTTTTGGCTCGCGGGTGGCGGGTGATGGTGATGAGCATTCCGATGTGGATGTGGGTATTGATGGCATTGAGCCACTCCCGCCCGGGGCTATTTCGAGTATTCAGCAGGAACTGGACGATTTGAATACACTCTATAAGATACAGGCTGTTGATTTCCAAAAAGTCTCGGAGGATTTTCGCAGGGTTGCCCTGAGCAAGGTAGAGATAATCAATCAACAAGATGAGCAAGCTAACAGCGGTGATTAAACAATTTGAACAGGCTCTAAGCCGCTTGGACGAGGTTTTGAAAGAACCCAAGACCGATATAGTTAGAGATTCGGCTATAAAGAGATTTGAGATTGTTTTTGATCTGTCTTGGAAGGCGGTCAAGGTTTTTTTGGAAGAGAAGAAGGGCATAGTTTGCCGCTCTCCGAAGGAATGTTTTCGTTCGGCTTATCAGGAGAAGCTGTTGGAGTACGACAATTTCTGGCTGGAGCTGACTGATAGTAGAAACGACATTGTGCATGTATACGGTGAATCGGAGGCGGAGAAAGTTTATGGAATTTTGCCCGAAGCCCTGCTTAGATTTAAGGAGTTGTTGGGTGCTCTCAAATCGTAGGCGGATATTCCGGTCTCGATTTGGAGACCGAATCTCCAAAAATTGTAATCCCGGAGTTTCTGTTTTGGAGACTTAGTCTCCAAAAATATCGTTGTTATCTCGGCGATGTATCTAAGTCTGCCTAAGCTTAGTTTGGGAATGGAATAGCAATTGCTTTGGGTTAGGTTAGGTTAGACCAACAAGGTCGGGTGTTTATAACTTGTCCTTGCGCATTTTTTCAATTGGGTATAAGGTTAAAATAATGTAATGTGATGAAAGTTCTTTAAATTTTGTAGGATGCGTCTGCACTGCGTCCGCCATCCGGAGTTTCCGTGCCACGGAGCTACCGGGTAATCAACGGGGTCGATTTTGGTACATCCAATTAAGGAGGTTACCATGTTAGCGCCGCGGAATCGTGGCCGACCTCTTCTGAACAGCTCTAATTCTGTTTCCGTTCAGGAGAGTTAAGCGTCGACTGCCGGGCGGGCGGGAAACAGCGCCAATGCTAACTGGGAGAATGAGATAAACCGGGGTTCGGGGTGTCGGCTGAGGGGAGAGGTTATCAGCGACAGCCAGGGGATGAAATTGCCGGCGAGGCAGTTCTTCAAAAAATATCTGCTTCGATGATCAATGTTGTCCGGCGGGCGCGCGTCTGCCGTGTCAGTAACGGGGAGATGCGCGTTCGCCATTTAGTCTCGCTCCGGAACTTAATCAAATCGCCCGCGCCAAAATTGGCAGCGACGAATTTTGAAAAAGCTCTGGCTTCAACCGCAAGTTGAGGGCATAATAAGGAGGATCCAAATATGATTGCCCACAACAATCCCGTGCACACGGCCACGCGCGCTTCTCCCTCTCCGATCACAGGGAACGCAAGTGGTCACAGCGCCGTCGGTCAGAATCAGAACAGCTCCTCGGAAAACTAGTCGGAGATGCGTTAAGGCATATCTGATTGTGGGCCGACAGCTATCAAAAAAGGTATGCGGCGCTAGAGTCGCGTTTTGTCTCGGTGCACTAAGGAGCGACCGAGCTCCAAAATGCGGCGGCTGACGCAAATGTAAGCCATCGAGATTCAACCTCGATAGAGCTCCCGGTGAAAAACATCGGGGGCTTTTTATTTGTTATTTGTAGCAATATTGCAGAGTCTTCGGATATTTCTGTTTCAGGCGATCGCTGGAAATAGAAATATCTGCTGATAGCCGATAGATGTCGATAGATGCTGATGGATTTGGGTTAGAAGTACCTCTTTTTTTATTCCGGCAGATACGTTAGACTGACAAAACGCAAATTGACGCGGATGATGACCCTGCTTCGCTAGTCAGCTGCGCAGGACACGGCGCGGATTCGCGCGGATAATAATATGACAAAAGGGTTTCCTATTTTTAAAACAAGAATTAAGGGGGTGAATCAAGTTTTTAAACTGGAAGATCCGGTAGATCGCCAAAAGTATTTCCGGCTTAAGGCCGGGCGGGAAATAGCAAAAATACGCGGCTACCTAAAGAAAAACACTTTTGTTGGTTTTCTTTTGGGCAAGAAAAATTCGGGTAAGGGCACTTACGCTAAGTTGTTTATGGAGGCAATTGGCTCAGCCCGCCTTGCTCACATTTCCATTGGCGACATCGTGCGCGGCGTTCACAAAGATTTGAATGATAGGAAAAGAAAGAAAGATCTGGTTGAGTTTTTAAGGCGCCGTTATCGCGGGCCGATTACCATTGAAAGCGCCTTGGAGATAATCTTGGGCCGGGACACCAAAGGCCTCTTGCCCACGGAAGTCATATTAGCTTTGGTGGAGCGCGAAATTGACAAGCTGGCCGGCAAAGCCGTTTTTATAGACGGTTTCCCGCGCGATCTGGACCAAATATCTTACTCGCTTTATTTTAGGGCCTTGATGGGTTACCGCGACGACCCCGATTTTTTTGTTTTTATAGATGTGCCTGAAAGCATCATAGACGAGCGCATGAAATATCGGGTGGTTTGCCCGTTGTGTCAGACCCCGCGCAATATGCGGGTCCATGCCACCAAAGAGGTGGATTATGATTCCGGCGCCAAAAAGTTTTACTTGCTGTGCGACAACCCCGGCTGCGGCAAAAAAAGAATGACGGCCAAAGAGGGCGATGAGTTGGGCATTGAGGCTATTCGCTCGCGCATAGAAATAGACGATAAAGTTATGAAAACTCTGCTGAACTTTAACGGCATAGACAAAATATATTTGCGCAATTCTGTGCCGGTCAAAACGGCCAAGAGGTATGTGGATGACTATGAAATTACGCCGGCTTATCGGTACGAGTGGGACAAAAATGTCAGTAAAGTTAGGATCGTAGAAGAGCCCTGGGTGGTTAAAGACGGCGCCGGAGAAAAATCTTACAGCTTACTGCCGCCGGCTGTAGTTGTGTCTTTGATTAGGCAAGTGGCCAAGGTTTTATCCTTGTAGATGGTCAGCTTCCCACATATGTGGATAAATGGTTGTTGACTTTTTGATCTATGGTGCTACACCGAAAGCAAGATAAAAAACCCCAGACTTCAAATCTGGGGCTTTTTATGCTGGCTACGAAATACGACGTAAAGTCGCGTGGCGACCACGTCGCTTTACGCGAATTGTTACGAATATACGAATATGAAATCAAGTGGTATAATTTTAAAAGAGGGAATTTGTATGTCTAATGTTGTGGCAATAAATCCAAAACTCAAAATCCAAAATCCTAAGCAAATCCCAATGACCAAAATCCAAAACAAATCCCGCGGTGAGGGTTTAGAAGAGAAAAAGTCTCGGGCGAGCAAGGTTATTGCCTACTTAAAGAAAAAATTTCCCGGTGCCAAAATAGCCCTGAAGTACGGCAACCCAATCCAATTATTAGTGTCGGTTGTATTATCGGCTCAATGCACCGACAAAAAAGTCAACGAGGTTACGGCGGAGCTGTTTAAGAAATACAAAACAGGGGCTGATTTTGCCGAAGCGAACACAAAAAAATTTGAGCGGGAAGTAAAGCCCTGCGGGTTTTACCGCAATAAGGCCAAAAATATTATCGCCGCTTGTAAAATCATCCAAGACAAATTCAAAGGCAAACTGCCGCGAACGATGGCCGAGATGTTAACTTTGCCGGGCGTGGCCCGCAAAACCGCCAATGTGGTTTTGGGCAATGCCTTTGGTGTGGTGGAGGGGATTGCGGTGGATACGCACATGATCCGCATCAATCAGAAGCTTGGTTTTTCTACCAGTACCGACCCCAAAAAAATTGAGAGGGATCTTATGCAGATTATTCCTAAAAAGGATTGGTTTAAATACACCTATTTAATAATTGACTACGGCCGCCAGGTTTGCCCGGCGCGGCATAAAAAATGTGAGTGCGGGATTTATAAAATTAAATAGGATTCGTCTGATAACGCGATCCGAAAAATCCGAATACATCCGAATGACCCGAATAGAATTCAAAAAATTGATGGCCATATTTTTGGTTTGCGTTTTGCTATTTGGTCTGGTCGGATTTGTGGAAGCAGGCAAAATTAAGGACATTAAAAAGCGCAGCCGCGCGTCTGTTTTTATTCCTCCGCAAAGCCGCCAAGAGATAATCCGGCCGGCTCGCAACGCCGTGTTTTTTAGTCCGCTGGAAACAATCATCACTTCGGGTCCGGCGAACAACAATTTTGTTCAAAGCACCAGTGTTGAGTTTGTTTTGGACGGCTGGCAGATAGTGCCTTTTAAAAAAACCAATCGTTTTGAGGTTTGGCTGTTTGGCCTGGACGCTGGCTGGCGCGAGGCCGGGGAGAGAATAAGCTATAACCTGCCGCCCGGCAAGCGGCTTTATACTTTTATGGCCCGGGCCAAAAACGAAGCCGGCGAGACGGATCGCACCGCCGCGGTTAGAAATTTTTATACTTTCACCTCGCCCTATTACGGCAAGATTGACATTACTGCCGTGGACGGCCGCGGTTCTTTTGACAAGCCGCAGTATGAGCGCGTCACTTTGTACGCTCGTAATCTGGCCGGCCCCGTTAATGTTAGCGGCTGGCGGCTGGCTACCCGCCGCAAGAGTTTTTCGTTTGCAATCCCTTCGGCGGCGCGGTTGTTTGATCCCGCCAATCTTATCGGCATAGAGCCGATCAAACTCTCGTCTGGAGATTCGCTGAATGTTTTTGTGGGCAAGGCAAGCCCGGTGGGAAGCGGTTTTCAGGAGAATGGCTGTATGGGCTATTTGCGGTCGGGTTTTGAAGGTTACGATGCTCTGGCCGGCGGCGGCAGTTGCTCGGCTGTCAGCCCTTCCGTGTATAGCAGTTACAGCGTTGACTGCCGCCGGTTCTTAAACGGCTTGAGCGCTTGCGCCAGCGTGAACTTGGAGCCGTGGCAATTCGGGGCCGATCCCGCTTGCCGTGATTTTATAGTTAGAAATTACAATTACGCCGCTTGCGTGGAGCGCGGCAAAAACCAAGCCAACTTTTTTACCGGCCGCTGGAGAATTTATCTGGGCCAGAGCGATGAAATTCTGGATGATTTGGATGACACGGTTTATTTGTACGACGGGCAGGGGTTGTTGGTGGACATATACAGTTATTAGTGAGTAGGGAGTAGGGGGGTAAAAATTAAAACAGCCGCTTCGTTTTTTGTGCGAAGGGCTGTTTTATGTTACGAGACCGTGGCCCCGAAACGGATGGTGGGGTTGCATACGATTTCTTCTATGCATTTTGTGAATAAGTCTCCTAGGGTATCGGGGTGAAAGTCTTCATGGTGGATTAGATCTCTGATCTTGTCTGGTGTCATTAGGTCGGGAGGCGGCCTTTGACCCATTAGTTTTTCCCAAGCCTGTTCAATGGGAGTCATAAAATATCACCACCTTTGTGTTGAAAGAACTTGGTTCTATTTTCTCACGGCGGTTGCAGCGGCGCAAGTGTATAAACTACGGCACCGCCCAATTTTTACAGCCAAAGTATTCCGAGGGGGCAGGTCAAACATGTAGCAACTCATTTCATTGTATTGTTTCCTCTTCCCAGACGATCGTCTGTGGGATGGAAACAATATCAAAGTCGCTTACAAATCATCGCTGGAAGAAATTTTTAGCGGGATTCTTGCAAAGGAACAAATAAAAATCCGCCCCGATGCGCGCATCGGGGCGGGGGAGGAGGGAAGGAACTTGCTTTAGATGGACTCCAGCACTGGACCATCTAGAAAAGAACTCGCCGGGGTGTGTTCCAGAAACTGGTTACCGGCCCAGATTTGTATCTCCTCCGAGTCGTAGGTGTCGGGATCGTTCCGAATCTCATCCACACAGGCTCGGAAGGTTGCCAGCCCTATAATACGAGGATGAAAACTCGGATCACCGATCAGGATTTTGGCAATAACCTGCGCCCGGGCCGGTGGTGGCCCGTCGCCATTCATTGCCTGCCAAGCCGCGTAAAACGGGTGGTTCTGGTCCATTTTTATTCTCCTTTCAAAATTGATTTTACGAGAAGATTAAATTGTTTTCCGCGGTCAAATTCGTTTTTGAACTTTTCAAACGAAGCCGCGGAGGGCGAAAAAAGAACCAGGGTCGATTTGACAATCTTGGCATACCTAATGGCGCTTGTCAATAAAGGGGGCAGGGTAGGGTAGAGTTGGGGCTGGGAGTTCTTAAAGTATTTCTGACGGTCAAGCGCCGCGATCATTTTGTTTGTGGCTGAACCTTCCAGCAAAAACAAGTTTTCTTTTTTTACGAATTTTTTTACGGCGGCGGCCCAGTCGTCAAAAATCAAATTTTTGTCCGTGCCGCCGGTTATCAGTATCAAGTTTCTGGCCTGTGCGTGGAATCGTTTTAAGGCGGCCATGGTAGCGTCGGGTGAAGTGGCCACCGCGTCGTTTACTATAGTCAGTCCACCCCCACGGTAGATAATTTCCTGGCGGAATTTTATCTGGGGCAGGGTTTTAATGGCTTTCTTTATCGTTGCCCAGCTTAGGCCGGCTAGATTGGCGGCTAGCGCCGCGAGCATTAAGTTTTGCAGGTTATGGTTACCAAAGGGTGGCAAATGGGGAAAACGGGATGAAAAAGGGAAAGGCACGAATAAGATTTGGCCAGGCGGTTTTTGCTTAAGAAAAAATTTGGTCCATTTGTCTCCCCTGTTCAGAATCAAGAAATCATTCTTGGTTTGGTGCTTAAAGATGTTGGCCTTGGCTAGGGCGTAGTCGGTTAGGTTTTTATAACGATTTAGGTGGTCGGGTAAAATATTTGTTATCAGGGCTATATGGGGTTTTTTGTTCCAAGCTAAGCTTGGAACATTTAGGAGTTCAAGATGCCAGCTGGAAAGTTCCACCACCACTGGGCTTTTGCCGTCCAATTTGTCCAACGCTTTTAGCATGGGGTTGTCCGAAGAATTTCCAGCCAGCGCGGCGTCCGGAAATTTTTGTTTCAGCAGGTGATAGGTCCAATTAGCCGTGGTGGTTTTGCCTCGGGTGCCGGTGACGCCGATGATTGGATTTTTGCAAAACCTAAAAAACAAACTGGCTTCGTTTTCCAATTGGGCGCCGCTCTGGCGCGCGGTTTTCAAATACGGGCTTTCTCGGGGCACGGCTGGGTTTACGACCACGATATCGTGAGACCGAAAGTCGGAGGCCAGATGTCGGCCTAAAACAAACCGGATTCGTTGGGCGGTTTGCCCTAAAGCTTTTATTGAGGCAGCCAGTTCGCGTCGCGGTTTTAGGTCAGTCACGGTAACTTTAGCTCCATGTTTAACCAGCCATTTGGTAGCGGCCACTCCCCCGCCCAAAAGCCCCAAACCCATCACCAGAACTTTTTTGTTTTTTAGGTAATCCTCCGGTGTCATGGATTTAATCGTAACCGCAGGAGGGGGACTTTGACAAGCGTTAGCTAAAGCGATAGCATTTCAAAAATGTTCTTTTTGGGAAGGAGGTGAAGCATTATGTCCGGGCTTTGTGATCCCGCCGATCGCTATCCGATACAAGAAGCACCAATAGGTATCCGGGAACAGATACTGGACCTTTGGGAGCAACTTGTTAAGGAACTGCCGGTGGAAGGCAGGCGTTGGTTGATTTTTGAGTTACACAAAATTGACCCCGAGCCGTTTTCGCAATGGTTTGGCAAATAAGAGGAGGCGCCGGGTATGTCAAAAAAGATATTGCTGCGAGACACCGGAGTCTATATTGTTGGGATGGCGGTTTTGATTCTGGCGATATTTGGGCTTTTCTGGCTGTCCCAAACAATGTGGGCGAGTTTTGGGTCTGTTTGGGTTCTCTTGGCTATGGGCGGCATCGCGCTGGAAGGTTTGGTTATTGCCGCGAGTGTCATCTTGCTTAGTGTGTGGTACGGTTTTGGCTGGAGGGAATTCATTCATCTACATCTAGCGCGGCGAGGTTAAACCTTACCCCAAAAAAGCGGCTTGTAACCACAGGCCGTTTTTTATAAAAAGGGGTGGGTAAGGGGAATCGAACCCCCCTCACCGCTGCCACAGAGCGGCGCTTTACCACTAAGCTATACCCACCATAAAAGCTCTACAGCTTATGGCTAATAGCTTATAGTTTTTTTGGGGAAAATTCAAATTAATGGGTCCAATAGGACCGATAGGCCTGATAAAACTATTCCTCGGCCTTTAACACCGACGCGCCTTCGCGGGCTTTCTCGGTTACTTTTAAGCCGACAACATCGCCGGCCACGGCTAGGCTGACGCTTTTGCGGTCTACCTCCATAGATTCCACGGTTTGTTCAAACTCGTTTTTGCCGCCTTCAATTTTTATGCGGTCGCCCACTTTTAAATCGCCGGTCAGTTCCACAATGGCCACGCCCAGTTTGCCGTAGTAATGGGTAATTTTGCCGATGGGTTTCATAGGGTAACGAATTTACGAATTGATTACGAATATACGAATATGTTTCCAAGGTCGACCTTTGGGAGTTTTCGTGGTAATATGTCTGGTGACAAGAGACATGGGACAAGCGACATGGAAAAATTGACCGCCCCAGTAGTTCAATGGACAGAACAGGACTCTTCTAAGGTCTAGATGGGGGTTCGATTCCCTCCTGGGGCGCATATAAAAACCAAATCTCAAATCTAAAAAATCCGCAAGCGTTGACACAGCTTTTTGGGTTTGGTAAGATTATTATCACTCTATAGAGCCAAGTGATAATGGGTTCTATAAGTCCTATAAGACCAATATTACATGAATTTCGGAAATTTTACCACCCGGGCCCAGGAGGCTTTTCAAAAGGCCCACTATATTGCCCAAGAAAAAAGCAGTGAGCAGGTCAACTGCCTGCATTTGCTTTTGGCGTTATTGCGCCAAGACGACGGTTTGGTAGCCACCATCTTAAAAAAGATGGAGGCCGATGTGGGCCGACTGGACGCGGCTTTGGAACTGGAAATCAACCGACTCCCCCGTTTGGTTGGCGGCGGCGGGGTGGCCCAGATTTTTTTGGGTCAGGATTTGGCTTTAGTGATTGAGCAGGCCCAAAAAGAAGCCATGGGTTTTAAGGACGAATATGTTTCCACCGAACACTTGCTTTTGGCGGTGCTGGCCGTGCCGTCGCGGGCGCGGCAAATTTTGGAAGAAATGGGAGTCGGCGCCGAGAATGTTCTTAAAGTGCTTAAAGATGTTCGTGGCAGTGGGCGGGTAACATCTTCTGAACCCGAGCAAACCTATCAGGCCCTGCAAAAATACGGACGCAACTTAACCGATTTAGCCCGACGCGAAAAGCTGGATCCGGTGATCGGCCGCGATTCCGAAATTCGCCGAGTGATGCAGGTTTTGTCGAGGCGCACCAAAAACAATCCGGTTTTGATAGGCGAAGCCGGTGTGGGCAAAACGGCCATTGTGGAGGGCTTGGCCCAGCGCATTGTGGCCGGCGATGTGCCCGAAGGTTTGCTTAACAAAGAGATCGTGGCTTTGGATATCGGCTCGCTGGTGGCTGGCACCAAGTTTAGGGGCGAGTTTGAGGAGCGGCTTAAAGCCATATTAAAAGAAATAGACCGCGCCGAAGGGCGGATGGTTTTGTTTATAGACGAACTTCATACTCTGGTGGGCGCCGGCGGCGCTGAGGGCGCGGTGGACGCCTCCAATTTGCTTAAACCTCCCCTAGCCCGGGGCGAATTGCATGCCATTGGCGCTACCACTCTAAAGGAATATCAAAAATACATAGAAAAGGACCCGGCCTTTGAACGAAGATTCCAGCCGATTTTAGTAAGTGAGCCCTCGGAAAAAGATGCCGTGGCCATTTTGCGCGGCATTAAAGAAAAATACGAGGTTCACCACGGCGTTAGAATCACCGATGCCGCCATTGTGGCGGCGGTGGAGCTTTCCCAACGCTACATATCCGATCGCTTTTTGCCCGACAAGGCCGTGGACTTAATAGACGAAGCCACCTCGGCTTTGAGAATGGAAATAGATTCCATGCCCGACGAGCTGGATGTGCTTTCGCGCGAAATCAGGCGGCTTGAAATTGAACGTGAGGCCCTAAAAAAAGAAAAAGAGGCCGCCGACAAATTAAAAAAGATCAAACACAATCTGGCCGACATAAAAGAAAAATATCAGGCCTTGGAAGCGCAATGGCAGGGCGAGAAAAGTTTGATTACCAAAATGCGCGAAACCCAAAAAGAGGTTGAGCGTTTGCGCAGCGAGGCCGAGATTGCCGAGCGCGAGGGCCGCCTGGAGCGGGTGGCCGAAATCCGCTACGGCCTTATACCCTCTTTGGAAAAAACCATTGGCGAGTGTTCGGAGAAACTGGGCCATTTGGAAAAGTCGCATCGCCTGTTAAAAGAAGAAGTTGGCGCCGACGACATTGCCGAAGTAGTCAGCCGCTGGACGGGCATTCCCGTAAGCCGTCTGCTGGAAGAAGAATCCAAAAAACTGGCTCGCATGGAGCAGGAATTGTCGCAGAGAGTGGTGGGCCAGATGAAAGCGGTGCAGGCGGTTGCCAATGCCATCCGCCGCGCCCGCACCGGTTTGGGCGAGGAATCGCGGCCGATCGGTTCGTTTGTGTTTTTGGGCCCCAGCGGCGTGGGCAAAACGGAATTGGCGCGGGCTTTGGCCGAGTTTATGTTTAACGACGAGAACGCGCTTATTAGGGTGGATATGTCGGAATACATGGAGCGGCATTCCGTAAGCCGTATGATCGGTTCTCCGCCCGGCTATGTGGGCCACGAGGAGGGTGGCCAACTGACCGAACTGGTGCGCCGCCGGCCCTACAGCGTGGTGCTTTTTGACGAAATAGAAAAAGCTCACCCCGAAGTGTTTAATTTACTGCTTCAGGTTTTGGACGACGGCCACCTAACCGACGCCAAAGGCCGCCGCGTCAACTTTAAGAACGCCATTATTATTATGACCTCTAACCTCGGCACCGAGATTATCCACGAATACCACGGTTTGGGTTTTGCCCACGACGACGGCAAGCGCCAAGAGGCCCAAGCCCGTGAAGCCGAAGATAAAATAATGGAAATCCTGCGGCGGAACTTTAGGCCCGAATTTTTGAACCGCTTGGATGAAATTATTGTTTTTAACCAGCTAAGAAAAAGCGATCTGGAAAAGATTGTGGAATTGCAATTGGAAAAAGTTAAAGAGCGCCTGGCCAAAAAGGGCATTAAACTGCGCGTCTCGCCCGAACTAAAGGCTTATTTGGTTAAGAAGGGTTTTGATCCGGTCTACGGCGCCCGGCCGCTCAAGCGGGCGATTCAGGATTTGGTTTTGAATCCTTTGGCCCAGCGCCTTTTGCAAAAACAGCCCGCCCCTGTGGCAGAACAGATTTTTAAGGCCGACTTCAGCCGGGGGGAAGTTCTCATTAAATAGCTTCCTTAGCTTGTTAGAAAAAATTCTCTGACCTAAAAAGCCAATGAAGCTAATAAGCTAACGAAGCTTTAGAATAATCCACAGCTTGGCTGTTGGAGGTGGCGGTTTTTTGTGATATTGTAGGTGGAGATGGTTACAAAACTCTCTCTGCTGCAATTTCATATTTTCGGCTGCGACTTCGTCAGACTGCGCAAAAAGGTTTTCACCGTAGTTTTACTACGGCTTCAAACCTTTTTGCTTGCCTTCCTCGTCTCGCCAGAAAATATGAAATTTCGCCACGAAAGAGTTTTGTAACCATCTCGTAAATAGTTTTTGCCGGGTTTCTTTATGCTGGTGTTTATCCACAACCCTGCCCTTGCTCTAGGTTGGCTTGTGGTATAATTGCTGTAAAGAGTTTTGACCTGTGTATAAACCATGTCTCTTGTGATGGGTTGACGGGTCTTGTTGACTTGTGAAATGCGCTAGCATATCATTTGGTCTAAGGAAGATCTATCAGCTCGCGTACGGAGTGTGAGTGTTAAACCAAGCGGTTCGCAGGCAATATATGATTGTTTCCCAAACAAAGATATTTTGAAGGCCTTTTGCAACGGCTCTTTTGTGATTTACGAAATACGAATTGGTACGCCTGCCTGCGGTAGGCAGGAATCTACGAAAATTAAAGATGTGGACAGATGAGTTTGCGCGAGGATTGATTTGAGATTAGGACTCGTGTATGCTCATATGTTCATGTCCGGTGTAGTTTTCCAGCAAGCTCGCACCTTGACAATTGAATATCCTGTAAGTCTCGAATCTTGAATCTTGGATCTTGGATCGTGAATATTGGATCATGGGGTGCGATTCAAGAAGTGCGAATAGTGATTTTAGTGGAGTGTCTTAAGTCGGGTCGGTCTCTTTAGGAGGAAGACTTGACCTCCGATTGAATGCGATTATTAAAATTAGCAACTAACTTTGCGGGTTGATAGCAACCAAGGGATCGCAAGATACCTGGGCTGCCTTCAGCCAAAAACGAGAAAAACAAATGAGTTATCTAAATAGCAAAACCCGCGAGTTGGGCAAAAAGGTTATCTCCGTCGGTTTGGCGGTAACAACCTTTGCCTGGCTGGTGGGTGTTCCTTCTGCGGGCGCGCAAACAAGCGCCGATCAGATCGCGGCGTTGCTGGCGCAGATTCAAGCTCTGCAGGCGCAGTTGGTGGCTTTGCAGGCGCAAAGCGGCGGCAGTGCCGGTGCGGCGGCTTGTACTTTCACCCGAAGCTTAACAATGGGCTCGCGGGGTGATGATGTAAAGTGTCTGCAGGAATATCTAACTGATACGGGTCACTTTACCTACTCCGGCGGCGCTACCGGATACTTTGGTTCCATAACCAAAGCGGCCGTGGCGGCTTGGCAGGCCGACAATGATATCAGCCCGGCGCGAGGTTACTTTGGCCCTATTTCAAGGGCAAAGTATAGTGAGATGGCAGTGGTGGCGCCAACTACTCCCACAACTCCGACAACGCCAACCACGCCCGGGACAACTCCGACAACCCCGGCCGGCACCGGCTTGACGGTGGCTTTGGCTTCCGATACTGCCGCGGCTGGTTTGTTCGGCGAGAGCTTTGCTTCGCGGCCGTTTACCAAAATAAACTTTACGGCTTCGGCCGACGGCGACATTACGGTAAAATCGGTAACGGTGGAAAGAACCGGTCAGGCGGCTGATGCGGTCTTTAGTGGCCTTATTGTGCTGGATGAAACCGGCACCAGAATCGGAACTTCCAAAACACTAAATTCCAATCACCAAGCCGTTTTGAACGAACCCTTTGTGGTTAAAGCCGGAACAACGCGAGGCATGACTTTGGCGGGAGATTCCGATAACAACCAAGACGCTTATGCCGGCCAGATTGCCACCTTGAGCTTGATAGCGGTGGATGCCGGTACGGCCACGGTCAACGGCACTTTGCCAATAACCGGTAACGGCATGACCATTAACTCAACTTTGGCGGTGGGTACTTTGACTTTGACCACCGGCGCTAGAGAGCCCGGTTCCAGCCCCACCAAAGAGGTCGGTTTGACCAACTATACCTTTGCCTCTATTAAGTTGTCGGCTGGTTCAGCGGAAGATATGACTGTTAAATCCATTCGCTGGAATCAGTCGGGTTCGGCGGCTACGGGCGACTTAGCTAATGCTAAAACATGTATTGACGGCGGCGATTGCTACGATCATGTTGTTTCCAGCGACGGCAAGTACTACACGGCCAAATTCGGTGATGCCGGTTTGAAGCTGACTAAGGGCGAATTCAAAGATATCTACATTAAGGGAGATATTGTCAGCGGTTCCGGCCGCGGCGTGGACTTTGATTTGTACCGCTATGCCGACATCAAAGTTACCGGCAATGTTTACGGCTACGACATTTTGCCCACGGCCACCAACTCGGCTGACTCGGCCACGGACGATGATGGCACCTTCCAAGATGCTAACCCCAACTACGATGGGTATGAAGTTACGATTTCCAACGGCACCATCAATGTAACCAAGTCCAACAAGGTGGCGGCCCAGAATGTGGCGGTCAATCTTTCCAACCAGATTTTGGGTGGGTTTGATGTGGAAGTAAAGGGCGAGGAAATTTCGGTGGCGGCCATGAATTTTGATGTGTCCACAATAGATGCGGCTGGCACGGGAGGCGCCATTGATTCCAACGACATTACCAGCATCACTTTGGTGGATGGCAATGGCAACACGGTGGCCGGTCCGGTGGATGGCGTGGCCGGCGGTAACAACGGTATTCAGTTTACCGACACGGTTACCTTCCCCATCGGCACCAACACTTACACCATTAAGGGTAAAATGGGCACCGATTTCTTGAGCAACGACACGGTGGCGGCTTCCACCACGCCCAGTTCCGACTGGACCACGGTCAGAGGCAAGACCACGGGCAATTCCATTACGCCCAGCCCGACCAGTGCCGTTACCCTAAACACCATGACGGTTAAGGCGGCGGCGATGACGGTTACGGTTTCCCCCACGCCGACGGCTCAAAATATAGTGACTGGTTCCAAAGCATTCGTTTTTGCCAACTATGTTTTTGACGCTTCGGCTTCGGGCGAAGACATTAGATCAACCTTAATAAAGACCCGATTCACTGGCACCAGCAATACGGCTGATCAATTGCAGAGTTGCGGATTGTTTGACGGTACGAACGCGCTGACCACCGGCGGCAATACCAACAGCCCGGCTAACACCGTGGCAACCGGCGATGACCTTACTTTCAATTTGGACAGCGGTTTGATTACGCCCAAGGGCTCGGTTAAGACCATTAGCTTAAAGTGCGATGTTAAAGGCAATGTGGATGCTGAAGCCACGGCTGGCACAACCACCTTTAGTTTGGGCATAACCAACGCGGCCGGCAGCATAACCTCAACCGGCCAGACATCGGGCCAATCGGTTACCGAGACCATTACCCAAGCCAACGGCCAGGCCATGACCCTGCAGAGCGGCGGATCGCTTACTCTAGCTTTGGATGCTTCCAGCCCGGCTTTGAAGTGGGTGCAAGCGGGGGCAACCGACCAAATCTTGGCGGTATTCCGGCTTAATGCCAACTATGAGGCCGTTAAGCTGGAACGGATGGGACTGCAGCTTTCTACTTCCACCAATGCCGCGCCGAATGCTATGGCTTCTAACACGCCGGCCGATATTCAGAAGGTGACTCTGTGGAATGGCGCTAAGAAGATAGGCGAGGTTCAGTTTAGTAGTTCTGATTTTGCTACTACCACCTTTTCTACTAGCTTTGGCGCTACCGATGAGGATCTGACGGTGCCTAAGGACGGCCAAATGCTGTTAACGGTTAAAGGTGACATCGGAAGCATCGGCACTGTGACTCAAGCTTTCCCCGGACACTTGGCAGTGGTTAACTATGATTCCGGTTCAGCGGATGATGAAGCCAACCGCGGGGTGAAAGGCACTGGAGCGTCTTCGGGTACGGCTTTGTATGCGGCAGGATCGGATACGGCATCCAACGGCGCCAGAATTAGCAAGGCAATTCCTACGGTGGAAAGAGTGGCGTTTACGAGCGCTAAGTTTGCCAACTTGAATGACCAGAACCTGTATCGCTTTAAGGTTTCCGCTCCGGCTGGGACAAACGGCATTAGCTTGTACAAGTTTACCTTTAATGTGGCTACTTCAGTCAGCGGTTACTTGCAGGAGCTGCCGGGTGATGGCGATATACCCCCGGAACTGTCCGGCTTTAGAGTGACCAACTTTAGGGTATACTGCTACGATGATGCCGCCTTTTCCAACGCGTCTTGTCCGAATGTCGGCGCTACCGGTGGGTTGTTGAACGGAAGCGGAGTTTCGGATGAATCCACGGTTATGTCCAGCTCTACCGCTGGCTTAACGGCTCCGGCTAATGATGTAGACATCAACATAACCTTTAATCCAACCAATCCTTCCAGCGCCACGACAGAGGGAGTTAAGATTGACGCGGGAACAAGCAAGTACTTTGTCTTGAAAGCCGATGTTACGGGTGCAAGCTCCACGCCTTCCATCTCTACCAAGATGCTGGGTGACGCTTCATTCGCTTCTATTGTGAATGCGGTGGGCAGCTTTAGCGATGCCGGTGCTATTCCCGATGGCGTTGACACTGATTTGACCATGGCCGGGGATGATTGGACCAATGGTTTCTACATCTTTGCCACCACGGCGAGCGATGTGGATCTGTGGGATGACGATGACTTCATCTGGTCCGGTAATTCTACCAACACCGCCGCGACGGATGTGAATGCCTATGACTGGTTTAACGGATTCTTGGTGCCGGGGCTGTCTAACACCGATGTCTCTCAAACCGAGATTTTGACCTTGAGCCAGTAGTAATTAGCCACCTTGTGCCCCGACTCAAGTCGGGGGGCTAGAACACCCCCTCACTCGATTTATCGAGTGAGGGGGTTGTTTTTTTGTGTGGATCCTGTTAGATTTAAGTCCTATCTGTAGTGAGCTTGTCGAACTATGTTCAAACTAAACAAAAAATTGTTGGTTGGCGTCGGTGTTGTTCTTGTTTTGGCATTGATAATTATAGCCGATCGTTTGCTGAAAAAACCGGCTCTGCCTCCTGACAATACGCCCACGGCATTGGAGCACAATAGCCAAGACATTGCTGGCAATGTGCCGAGAGAGTCAGTCCAAAAACCTTCCGGCAAATCTGGGCAGTTGAGCCAGATACCGCCTTACTCGGGCCGGCCTTTGAGCGAGGTACGTTTTGGGCAAGGTTTTTCCGCGCCCCAGGAAAGGATAAGCCAGCAGCGCCGCGATCTGGCTTTGTTGGCCGCGGTTTTAACTGCCCAGCCGTTGGGGGCGGAAGGGGTTAATGATTGGATTGCTTTGGGATCAATTAAAAAATTTTTTAACGATTACGAAGGCGCCAAAGACGCCTGGGAGTATGCCGGTGTTTTATACCCCGGAAACGCCCTTTCTTTTGCCAATTTGGGACACCTTTATGGGTTTTATTTGGGTGATGCAGCCAAGGCAGAGAATAGTTTTAGACGCGCCATTGACAGCGATCCCTACCAGCCCAGCTATTATATTGGGCTGGCTGATTTGTACAGGCACGCCTATGCTTCCAAAAAATCGGAAGCCCCCAAGGTTTTGCTGGAAGGAATGAGTGTGATTGGAGACGCAAATTTAGTGCTGAGTTTGGCTACTTTTTATCGGGATGAGGGAGACAAGACCAATGCCGTAAAGTACTACGAGGAAGTTCTAAAAATCGCGCCGGATCAGGCGGGGGTGAGGGAAGAGATTGACAGATTAAGTAATTAAGTAACTGGTAATTACGTAATTACTTAGTTACTAAATTACTGCATTTCCCTTGTTATTTTTACCTGCGGTTTTGGGTTATAGTGTTAGTGAATTAGGAATAAGGAATTATGAATGATCCAAGGCCGCGGATTTTGATTTTTTCTCTGGCCTATTTCCCTTTAGTGGGTGGCGCCGAAATTGCCGTAAAAGAAATCGCCGATCGCCTCGGTGATGTTTTTGATTTTGACCTGATAACTCTGGGATTTGGCAAAGACTGGCCCAAAGAAGAAAAAATAGGCCAGACGAGGGTTTTTCGGGTAAAAAAGGGCTTTATACTGCCCAAGCTGACCTTCGCCCTTAAGGGGGCAATTTTGGCCCACAAACTGCATTCCCGCAGCCAATATCAGCTAATCTGGCCGATTATGGCCGCCTATGCCGGCTTGGCCGGTTTGCTGTTTAAGTTTCTGCACCCCAAAATACCCCTGCTTTTGACTTTGCAGGAAGGCGACTCGGAATCACATATTTTAAAACGAGTGGGCGTATTTTACCCTCTATGGCGGCTGATTTTTAAGAAAGCTGATTACATACAAGCCATCAGCAATTACTTGGCTGGTTTTGCCCGTAGGCATGGAGCGAGGTGTCCGGTAGAGATAGTTCCTAATGGTGTGAATCTTAAAAATTTCCAATTTCCAATTTCCAATTTCCAATTAAATTCCAAATTCCAAACAAGCTCCAAGTTCCAAGCTCCAAGCTCCAAGACGATAATCACTACCTCTCGGTTGGTTTATAAGAATGGAATTGATATTTTGATTAGGGCCGCGGCAGATCTAAAGTTCCAAGCTCCAAGCTCCAAGTTCCAAGTTCTCATTGTCGGCGATGGCCCCGATCGTTCCAAGTTAGAGAAACTTGCCGCCGATCTTGCTGTTTCCGATAGGATTAAATTCGTTGGCCATATTGATCCCGACCTAATTCCCGGCTATCTTGCCCAAGCCGATATTTTTGTCCGTCCATCCCGCTCCGAGGGTTTGGGTAATTCGTTTTTAGAGGCCATGGCGGCCGGTCTTCCGATTGTTGGTACAGCTGTAGGCGGGATCACCGATTTTTTAAAAGATGGCGAGACTGGTTTGGTGTGCCAAGTTGACGATTCTAACGATTTGGCCGAAAAAATTGTTAAAGTTTTGAGTGATGCCGAGCTGTCTCATAAATTGGCCGAGAATGGTAGGAGGTTGGTTGAAACTGGCTATTCTTGGGATAAAATTGCGTCAAAAATGAAAGCAATCCTGAACTCCCTATACCCTAAACCCTATACCCTATACCCTATACCCTATACCCCAAACCCTCGAATCTTGTTGGCCACCGGCATTTATCCCCCCGAAATCGGCGGGCCGGCCACTTATGCCGTTTTGCTGGAAAAGGAATTGCCCAAGCGAGGTATCGGCGTATCCGTGCTGCCATTTAGAGCCGTAAGAAATTGGCCAAAGGGTTTGCGCCACCTTCTTTATTTTATAAAGGCCACGCGTCTTTGCCGCGGGCACGATTTGATTTTGGCGCAAGACACCATCAGCGTCGGCTTGCCTTCCTTGCTGGCGGCTAAACTATTAAGAAAAAGATTCTTGATCCGCGTGCCCGGGGATTATGTTTGGGAACAATCCGTTCAGCGCTTTGGCGTTAAAGATTCCATAGATGATTTTCAGCACCCGAATAGCGCGCCTTCGCCTGGCGGCTTCGGCAACACGAAAGCGCCCACCCGAATAAAAAGATATCCCTGGCGAGTAGAATTTTTAAGATCGGTTCAGAAATTTGTCGTTAACCACGCCGACACGGTTATTACCCCAAGTATTTATTTCAGGGATTTGGTCCGCAGTTGGGTCAAGGACAAAAACAAAGTAATAACTATTTATAACGGTATTGATTTATCAATTTATGAACCAACCCTAAACCCTAAACCCTATACCCTAAAAACTATTGTTTCCGCTGGTCGGTTGGTGCCGTGGAAGGGCTTTGATATGGTTATAGAGATGATGCGGGATTTGCCGGAGTGGAGGTTGGTTATAATCGGCGATGGTCCGGAGCGGGAAAATCTCCAATTACTAATTACTAATTACCAATTACAAAACCGCGTTACGCTTACCGGCGCAATTCCAAGAGAAAAAGTGTTGGAATATTTGATGCAAGCTAAGATATTTGTTCTGAATACCTCCTTTGAAAGTTTTTCGTTTCAGATTGTGGAAGCCATGAGTTTGGGTCTGCCGGTTATTGCTTCTAATATAGGCAATCTTGCGGAGATTATAGAAAACGGCGTCGACGGAATGTTGGTGGAGCCGAATAACAAAGAGCAGTTTTTGGCCGCCGTGGCGAGACTGGAGCGAGACGAAGGTTTTAGGAAAAGCATTTCCGAACAGGCCCGGGTAAAAGCCCAAAACTTTTCTTTAGAAAGGACCCTGGCCGCCCTAGAGAATTTATTAAGAAACTTACTGCCATGATCATTTTAATGCTTTCTACCGATGAAAATATCTTAAAAGAGGGTTCGGAATCCCAAAAACGGATGATTGATTACGGAGGTTTGGTGGAAGAATTGCATATCATCGTTTTTACAAAACGAAATTACCAATTACCAATTACCAATTACCAACAAAATTCCAAATTCCAAATTTCAAAAAATGTTCGGATATACTCTACAAACACTTGGTTCAGACCGTTATATTTTTTCGATGCTTATCGGATTGGTCGAAGAGTTATTGAAAATTGTAAATTGAAAATTGAAAATTGGGTCGTGACGACCCAAGATCCTTTTGAAACTGGCCTGGTCGGTTGTTGGCTCAAGAAAAAATACAAATTGCCCCTGCAGATTCAAGTCCACGCCGATTTTTTAAGCCCGCATTTTTGGCGAGAATCATTGAAGAATAAAATCCGTGTTTTGGTGGCTCAACGGTTAGTAAAGAAAGCAGACGGTATCAGAGTAGTTTCTGAGCGAATTAAAAATTTGTTATTATCCCTATACCCTAAACCCTATACCCTAAACCCTATTTCCGTCCTGCCGATTTTTGTGGATGTAGAAAAAATCAAAAACTCTCCAGTCAGAATTGATCTGCACCAAAAATATCCCGGCCGGTTCATAATTCTAATGGCTTCCCGCCTGACGCGGGAAAAAAACATCCCCATGGCTCTGGAAGCCATACGCGGATTAACGCGGAATAATACGCGGATTAACGCGGAAAAGATTTTATTACTTATTGTCGGTGATGGTACAGAGCTTGAAAAGCTCAAACTACTCACTACTCACTACTCACTACAAACCGATGTCGTTTTTGAGCCCTGGACGGATGATTTGCCGTCGTATTACAAAACCGCCGATCTGTTTCTTTTAACTTCCAACTACGAAGGCTATGGTCGGACTGTTGTGGAAGCCGCAGCCGCCGGTTTGCCGGTTTTGATGACCGATGTCGGCGTGGCCATCGGCTCGGTTGTGCCTGTGGGCGACAGGGAAGTGTTGGCGGGTCATTTGGAATTGCTTGTCGGAAATCGGCTGGAGCGGGAGGGAATTCTGGAGGGCCAAAGGAGAAATTTAGAATTTTATCGTTCAAAAGAGGATTACCTAAAACAGCTTAAACAATCATGGCTAAACTGCTTTTCATAACCCAAAAAGTGGACAAAGACGACGACGTTTTGGGCGTGTATCACCGCTGGATAGAGGAATTGTCTAAAAAGGCGGATAAGATAAGTGTCGTTTGTCTTTATAAAGGCCGTTCCGAACTTCCCGGAAATGTGAGGGTCTTCTCTTTAGGCAAAGAAATCCTATCGGACGCGGATTCACGCGGATGGCGACGCGGATTCACGCGGATCAAATATATTCTCCGGTTCTATAAATATATTTGGGGATTGAGAAAAGAATGCGACTCGGTTTTTGTCCACATGAATCCAATCTATATTGTTTTGGGGGGATTATTTTGGAAAGCGCTCGGTAAGAAGGTATTGTTGTGGTACAACCATCCGCTGGGCAACTTAACGGCTAGATTCGGTATCGCTCTGGCTGATAAGGTGTTTTGCACATCCCGCTATTCTTTTTCGGCGAAATATAGAGGAACTGAAATTATGCCGGTGGGCGTAGATACATCTTTTTTTGAACCGATGCCGGAGGTGGTTAAAAAACGCAACAGAATTTTATACTTGGGCCGCATATCGCCCATCAAAAAAATAGGGGTTTTGATAGACGCGGTCAAGATGCTGGAGATTCAAGGCCTTGATTTTGAACTCTGGGTTGTTGGCTCACCCGCTTCGCCGCAGGACAAAAGGTACGAAATTGAGATAAAAAAAACAACGGCGGGATTGTTTTTAAAAGGCAAGGTTGTTTTTAAATCTGCTGTGCCTCACCACGAAGCGCCAAAAATTTATAATTCAGCCGGAGTCTTTGTTAACCTTACTCCCACTGGCAGTTTTGATAAAACTATTTTGGAAGCTATGGCTTGTGAAACACCAGTGTTGGTAGCCAATAGAACCATGGAACAATATTTACCAAAGAAATTGCAACAACTCTGCCTTTTTCAAGAAGACAACGCGGGTGAGTTGTGTGGCCGGCTGGAGCAGTTGTTTGAATTATCCTATGGAGAAAGGCAGAAGATGAGTCAAGAGCTACGGGATATAGTGACGAAACAACATAGCATGGATAGTTTAATAGAACGATTCTCGCATTTTTTTGAGAGTCGTTTGTAGAACCAATGATTACAAGTCGTCTGGCTTCTGCCGATTTCATCAAAAAGCATTCATCCCTGTACGAGTTTTTTATCAAGGGGGAAGGTTATTGGCGTTTAAGCGATGCTATAGCTAGTGGTTTGGCTTTAGTTAGTTCTTTTCTGGTTTTGTCTTTGTTAAGCGTCCACGAGTTCGGTCTTTATCAGTTAGTTCTGGCTTTTATTGGGCTGGTTGGGGGTTTTATTGTTATAGATTCTTTTGACGGCATCGTCGCGGTGGAAATGCGCCATTATCTAAATGGCAAACGCACTGATTTGGCCGAGGGTATTTTAAGGGAATATGCTTGCGTGAAAGTGCTGGTAGTGACAATGACGACCGCGGCTATATTTTTTGCTTCCGACCTGATTGCCCGCAGATACGGTGCTGATGTAAGCCTCTTCGTTAAAATAGCTTCACTTTTTCTGATAATTGACACTCTTCAGTCTTTAGCAAATATTTTTCTTAAGGTTATATTCTCGTTTGTTTACTTTTTTGGTGCGGTCGTGCGGGAGGTAGTTAAATTGACATTGCTCGTGGGGTGGATGTTTTGGGGTAAGGTAGGCATAGCCACAATATTGATGCTGGGTATTTTTGGTTGGGCGGCTGCTTTGATATTTACCTCCGGATATTTTTTTAAATTTTATAGGATGGTTTTTAAAACGCCGCAGGAATCTGATTTAGAAAAACAACGTTTTCCTATACTTGCCTATAAACAGCGGGAATGGTATAAAATTAAGTTGTTGCTCAACATTTTAAAAAAGCATGGTTTTTGGACCACGGGCCGGTATTTATTTTCTAAAGCGACGAAAAACACAACCCCGTGGCTGATAAAGTTTTTTATCAACACCGAAGCGGTGGCGATTTATGCGTTGGCTATTAATTTGGTTGACTTTGTAGAAAAGTTTTTTCCAATGAACATGTTAGGTTGGATAATGATGCTGAAGATTGACAGAAGGGAGGAACTTAACCGTATTTTTTCCAAAGCAGTAAAGTATGTTGTTTGTTGGGGTGTTATTTTAGGATTTTTAAGTATGATATTTGCGCCGTTCTTAATAAGGTGGATATTGCCCAAGTATGAATCTGCTTTGCCCCTTTTTAAGTTCATGATCTTGGCGCTGCCTATTTTTGGTTTTTATAAGGTGATGAAGGCTCAATTACTGGTTTTGCGGGAGTATAAAATTTTGGCTTTGCGCATCGTTTTTGAAAGTGTGGTTATGGTGGGGATTTTAGTCACGCTTTTACCCACTATCGGTTTAATTGGTGCCGCCGTAGCTTATATTGGAGTTTATATTACCAGGGTGCTGTTTTCGTATCCCGCCCTGATTCGCAGCCATCCTTATTTGCGTTTGAGTTTTAAGGAATTGGCAAGTTTTGATAAATCTGATAAAGAGTTTTTAATAAGGTTTTGGCAGCAGCTGATTAGTATTGTTGGATCTTATTGGACCAGATTGAGATTCAAGTAGGGTGATAAGGTGTCCTCGCAAAGAAACAGACAAAGACCAGAAATTATGTTTAAGAAAACTATTTTCATAACGGCGTTTTTTAATCTGGCGGTCCGGAATATTTTAAGCACCGATTTTTTGGATATCCTAAAATCGAGAAAGGATTTGAGGGTAATTCTGCTTGTGCCGGAGGGAAGAAAATTCTTGTTTGAACGGGAGTTTGGAGAAACCAATGTAGTGGTGGAGGAAATCCCTTTCAGACGTATATCGCGATTGAACCTCTTGTTTCATTTTTTGTCGTGGAATTTACTTAGCACGCACAGCAAGAAAATCCATCGTCTTGTTCAATTGCGCAAGGATAACAATTATTTGATGTTCTGGCTGACCAGCCTTTTGGGGTTTTTGGGCAGATTCAACCCGACAAAAAAAGTGTTTAGGTGGCTGGATTATAATTTTTCCCCGCGGGATGTTTTTGATCCCTGGTTTGATAAATATAAACCCGACTTGGTTTTGGCCACAGACATTCAGGATTTAAGAGTTCAGGAATTAAGCGATACCGCCTTGGTGCGTGTGGCTAGAAACAAGGATGTGGCGAGCGTGGGCATGTCTCGCTCTTGGGATGCTATAACCACAAAAGGTTTGCTGCGAACTCTGCCCGATATCTTGGTGACCCAGAGCGAGAACATGAAAAAGATGGCGGTTTGTTATCATGGTTTGGACCCCGAAAGGGTTGCGGCGGTTGGTTTTCCTCATTACGACTCTTATGTTAAAGGTACCAGGATTGATCGCGGAGTTTTTTTTAAGAGATTGGAATTGAATCCCAACAAACGGCTGATATTTTTTGTCCCGCCAAGTGACCTTTGGACCGGTGACAAATCGCTCAATTTTTATTTATTGCGGCTCCTGGCTGGTTTAGGTGAGCAGGTTGTGGTTCGGTTCCCTTTGTTTGGGGAGCTTGATATTGGCGACTTTGTTCCCCCAGGCTACATGATTTTTGACAAGCCCAGAAATGTTTCTCAACTGGAAGAATCATTTTTGAACAGGCAAGATGATGCTCATTTGGCTGATCTTATCTATCACAGCGATGTTGTGCTGACCGGTCCATCAAGTATAATTTTGGATGCGGCTATTTTGGATAAACCGACTATCCTGCTTGGTTTTGATGGTGATACAAGTAAACCTTACTGGAAGAGTTTAAGAAGGTATTATGATTATGAACATCAGCAGGTTGTTATTAATGGAGCCGGGACCAGAATTGCCACCAGCGGGGAAGAATTGATTGCTTATTTGCGGGTCTGTCTGAATAACCCCCAGCAGGGGTCGACATTTAGGCGCACGATTGCTCAAGAGGCCTGTTATAGTTTAGACGGACAGTCGGGCGAGCGTTTGGCCAAGCTGGTTTTAAAAAGGTTGGACTTATGAAGATTTGTTACCTGAACCGCCATCTGCAGGACAATACCGGCGTGGGCGCTTTCTGTTTGTCGTTAACCAGGTCCATAGTCGGTATTAGATCCGATGTTTCTTATAATGTTTTGACCGGTGAGGATATTCTCTCGGGCGGTTTTTTTGGCTTGGTTTTCAATTTTTTTAAAATACGAAGGTTTTTTAGGCAATATGACATAATCCATGCTTTGGACGCATGGCCTTATGGGGTCATAGCTGCATTTTTTTCTTTGGGTCTTAAAAAAAGGGTTCTGATTACAGCGGTCGGCACGGGTGCGGTGGAGCCGTTATACCACACTTTAAAAAAGCAGTTGTTAATCTGGGCTTACAGAAACGCCCATAGGGTTGTGGCGGTAAGCAGTAACACCAGATCCGAGATTTTGAAGGTGGTTCCTGATCTTAAAATTGATGTTATCAACCACGGAGTCGATGTTTCCAAGTTCCCCGCCTCCGCCGACCCGCTTCGCCAGAGCTTCAGCGAGATTGAAAATCTCAGACCTTACATTTTGAGCGTTGGTTGGCTTAAACCAAGAAAGGGATTGATCTATTCTTTGAGAGCCTTTGCCCTGATTGCCCCTAAGTTTCAAGGGCTTCGCTACATGATTGTAGGCGAGGGTTTGGAATACGAAAACCTTGTAGCGGAGAGTATAAGATTGGGTGTTCATGATAAGGTAATCATACTCAAGAAAGTCTCGGAGGAATACTTGGCATCTTTGTATAAGGGCGCGGAGTTGTTTTTGTTGCTTCCCCAGAGCGACAGCAAAGATATCGAAGGATTTGGGCTTGTCTTTCTGGAGGCGGCCGCTTGCGGCCTGCCGGTGGTAGGAACTTATAAAAGCGGGGCCGCAGACGCAATTTGGGAAGGCCACAACGGCTTTTTGGTAGAACCACGGGATCCTCAAGCCGCTGCCGAGGCCGTGTTGAAAATTTTGACGGATCACACTCTTAGGAATGAATTTTCTCGCAACTCTATTTTGTTTGCCCAAAAGATGAGTTGGGACAAAGCGGCCCGCCTGTATTTGGATGTTTACGAGTCCCAGATCAAGCAAAAACAAACTTGATCGGCGAATAGATTGGGCCAGAAATATTTTAACAATCGCGTTCCAGAACTAACCTCCCTTTGGCTGATCTTAAAACCTAGTTTTTGGGTTGCAGCTTCAAAGTCTTTTACGGAAAAAAAGCGCAGGTGTTCCCTTGGTTCAAGAATCCATTGTTTGGGGAATCGTCCTAAAATTAACAGCCGGAGACGATGTTTCCAGAGAGCGATATTAGGTATAGAAACCAGCACGGCTTTTTTGGTTACCCGCCGGGCTTCCAGCAGCAGTTCTTCCGGATTGGGGATGTGTTCTAATGTTTCGGAGATGATTGTAAAATCAAACTCGCCGTCGTTAAACGGCAACTTTTTAGCGGCATCATGTCTTTGGGCTGGTATCTTTCTTTCCCGGCAGATATTTAAGGCAGTTTCCGAGATATCCAGCCCCAAGGGCCGGATGTTCCGCTTGGAGGCAACGAGGTAACGGAGCAGGGAGCAATCGCCGCAGCCCACATCTAAAACCTTGGAGCCATCGGCTATCCATTGGGCGAATATCTTGTGCCGGGGGCGATAACCGGATTGACCTCGGTGCCGCCAGTAGCTTTCGTAGAATGGAGAGTTGGGGTCGTCCGTTTTTGTTTTTAGTAGAGTTTTTTCTTCCAAGTTTGAGGTATGTGTTTATGTTCCAATTCCAGGGAATCAAGATATTTAAATTTTTGCGGCCCTAACGTTTTGGCCCAGGCTATTGTCTTTTTAAGACCCGTCTCCAGGGAGGTTTGTTTTATATTGCCCAAGAGTTTTCTCATGGTCTCGTGGCTGGAATAAGCCAATTTGACTTCTTGGGGTCTGGACGGCAAATACTCTGGATTAAATTGCGGCGGCGCTTTTTTCCCAAAAAATTCTTTCAGGATGATATCTTTTAAGTGATTCAAGGTTACATTTTCGTTTGAGCCTACATTTATGGTGTTATTCTGGCACTTTTTGGAGAAGGCGGCTTTAACCATAGCCGTGGTGACATCGCTTATGTAACTAAAGGCCCGTTGTTGTAAGCCATCGCCGTAAATATAGAAGTTTTTGCCTTGCCCGAGTCTGTTTATAAAAATACCGACGACATTGCGGTAAGGATCGCTAAGATTTTGTCTGGGCCCATAGACGTTGTGCGGCCTGATGATGACATACTTAAAACCATAGACTGTGGACATAATCCTGGTTACACTTTCCATGGCTGCTTTGGCCACACCATAGATGTCCTCTGGAGCAGGTGTCATGCTCTCTCTGAAAGGAACTTGTTGGTTGCCATAAACGCTCATGGAACTCACCAGTATTATCTTTTTAACGCCATTTTTTATGGCTGGCACCAGCAGGTTTAAATAGGCCAGCAGGTTTCTGTCCATGGCACTAAATGGGGTAAATTGGCTTCGCCCTTCTGTGGCATCGGCGGCTAAATGAAAGATTGTGTCTGGCTTAAGCTTATTAATGTATTCGGCCGTTTTTTCGCGGCGGCGTAGGTCCAATTTGGTAAAGTATTTCTTTTGGGAGACATTGCGCATAAAACCACCAGAAAGATCATCAACTCCGAAAACCTTGTATTTTTTAAGGTCATGGAGTCTATCGTAAATATGGCTGCCCATGAATCCGGCTGAGCCGGTTATCAGAATCTTTTGTTTTGGCATGGCACTGGTCATTATGACTCTATTTGATTAAACACTTTAACATACTTTTCAGGTTTTTTCCAATCAACTCCGGCGTGGCGCTGGAAGTAAATTTCGCATGTCCCTGCCGGGCTATGGCCTGACGCAACTCGGGGTTTCCCTTTAGAGTTATGATAGCCCGGGCTATTGATTCGGGATTGGCTATTGGCACGAGCATAAGTTCTGTTTCGTCAAACAGCTCTCGTATGGCCGGCGTGTCGGCGGTTATAACCGGTTTGCCCATAGCCAGGTATTCGTACACTTTGTTGGGAATTACCATTTTTGTTTTTGAGGTGTTGCCAAAGATACCCAGGCAAATGTCCATTCTAGCTACCCATTGAGGTACTGCCTCTGCGGGTATTCTGACGTCGTGAAATTTAACATTATTAAGTTCTAAGCCCCGGGCTATTTTTTTGGCTAAGTTTAGCGTCTGGCCGTTACCCACCATCAGCAGTTCAAGGCTGGGGTCTTTGATTAAGCCTAAGGCTTGGATAATATATTCTACCCCCTGTAAGGGCACGAACGTTCCCTGGAAACCAATGGTCGTCTTTTCGTTGACGAGGCCATCTTGGGGATAAAAGATGTCTGTATCCGCCCCAATCCAAACTCGCGCGAATTTTGACGGAGGCTGGTGAAAAGTCCGACAAAAATATTTTATGTGTTCTTGGGTGTCCAGCAATACCAAATTGGCGACTCTGGCCGAGGCCCAATCCAGAAAATAGTTGTGGCAGGCTGTCCACGAGAGCTTGGCGTGCAGTTTTCTGTCTTCAACCACGGTGTTGTAAAGGGAATAGAAAGCGTCAAGTACTATGGGTTTTCTGGTTATGAGACGGGCGAATAGGGCCATGCCTTGGCCGGCAAATCCAACAATCATAATATCGTAGCTGTCTCTGATTCGCCGGTGTTTACGGAACAGACTAACGAGTTTTTTAAAACCGGCCGCTCTTTCGTGGCATTCAATAACATTCACTCCGTTTTTTCGGAGGCCTTTGATTATTATTCTGTTTCTGGAGTAATCTCGGTTATAGGAGCCGAAGTAGCAAATGGTCATTTTTTAATTCGGTAGATTGCTACCGAAGGATTTTTATAAATTAAAGTCAAGTTTTCATCTAAATCCGAGCGGACGGAATTGATCTGCTGTTCCCACGGCCCATAGTAGGCATAATCGGCTGGCGAGCTTTTCCAATCAGTCTTGAGAAGGCGATAACGTTCTATCAGTTCATCAAACTTTTGAAGCTTGGCTAGCTCAATCGCATCAGGCGCGTCGGAGTCAGCGCCCCTTAGGAAGTGGCGAAAATCGCCGTATTTGCTGGCAAAATAGTTGCCATAGATATGCCAGACGCTATCATTTAAATTGCTGTCTTTGTCGGGGGGGCATTGGTATTCAAGGCATCCGATTGGGACTTTACGTTCAAGTCTCTGTCTTAAGATATCTTCGGGGACCTTGAATAATTTATGAGCAGTCAAATATCTTTCTTCTATTTCTTTCATGCTCAACAAAGTAGTGAAAGCGGTGGCTAGATATGGGCGGGCAGAAGTATAGGTGTTTAGATAAAAAGAGTTCATGCTTGAAGGAGAAAGCAACTTGGGCTCAGGCTCCAGATTATTGTTTATCCACCCCCAGGAAGCGGTGATATCGTTGGGAAAAGCATAATACATTACCAGATGGGGCTGGATGCTTTTTTTAATCTCCAAAACATTTACTATTTTTTTGGTAACGGTGGCAACACTTAGCAGGACCACCAATAAAACCACCATTTTTTTCAGATGGACATGGCGGTTTTGATATTTCTTGATTAGATCATGAGCCAGGATAAACAGAATTATGAACATCGTGGGGCCAATGACCTTAAACCAGGTATGGGGCACGGGTACATAGCCGACTAGCAGCTGAATGTTCCAGACCGTTATCATGGTGGCACACATTGACCATAGAAAGACGGCTTTTCTAGAATTTGCCCTGAAGCAAATAAAGTAAATGGCCGGTATCAATAGTAAATAAACCAAATAGTCCAATATGTTGGCCGAATTTATGCCAATAAATCTGCCTTGGGCCAGACCCAGGCGGAAGGTGTAGTCTTGACTGGCGGGGAGTTGAGAAAATTTAAAGTAGTTTACAAAGTAAGGTATGGCCATGACGGCCGTGGTTGCCGTCAGCAGGGCCAGGCTTTTTAGCTGGACGGCGTTTTTTCTTTCAAAGGCAACGGCATAGCCGAAGAGAATGCCGATTAACACTACCCAGAAGACCCAGAGGTGGAAGTAAATGTAAAAAAGCAATCCAGCGAATAAACCGGCCAGGACGGCTTTTTTATAAGAAGGCTGTTTCCAAAATCTGTAGAGACTCCAGCAGGCCAACAGGTAAAATGGAACGGTCAAAAGAGGATTATCTATTTGAGCCAGATACAATTTGTCAAATTGAGTTTTAACCACGGGGATAAAGTTTTTTACAAAGAAAGCCAAAAAATCATTCCAGCCACGCCAGTCATAAAAGGGCAGTTTGCCCGGTATGGGGGTGAGGGTTCCAGCCAGCGCCATTAAAACCGACCAGAGTCGGGATTCAAGGATAATTCTTCCGACTAGGTAGAACCCTGCAAAAGCTAGGGCAGAGAATATAAATTGGGTCAACAAATAGGCCGCATTCATATTCCCTTTGGTTATGAACATTGAGGCGGCAGATAGCGTAGAGGTCAGGGTGTTCATTACTGTCGGTTGTTCCCTGATGTCACCGGATAAGTCGGCGGGCGGGAAATTGCCGTCATAGATTTCTCGGGCGCGGGGCAGATAATGAAGCAGGCTATTACGGTAGGTTTTGAACTGGGCCAGCGTAAACTCTTCCCCCGATCTTTCAAAATATTCCTTGATCATTAAAGGCGGCCCAATATAAAGCGAACCTACCAGGATTGATAGGCTGGCTATGATTATGATTTCGGTTGACTTGGTTGTCATAATCCAGTATTCTATCTTGATATCGGCTATGGTTAATAATAGACCGGTTTTACCGGTAATGACAATCCGTCTAGTGATTTAGCCCCTTTGATTTACGGCGAGTTTTTTTTGTTTTATCATTAGATATATGCTTCACGGTAAAAAGATATCGGTAGTTTTTGCGACTTACAGGGAAAAAGCCTCAATCCGAAACGTCATAACAGAGTTTGAAGAAACCGGAATTGTTGACGAAATAGTGGTGGTCAACAACAATGCCGAGCCGGGCACGGACGAAGAAGTAAAAAAGACAAAAGCGCGGCTGGTTTATCAAACGAAACAGGGCTATGGCTGGGCTCTCCGGAAAGGCATTAAAGAGGCCACAGGAGATTATATCGTGTTGTGTGAGCCGGATTACACTTATGCCGGCAAGGACATTTGGAAGTTTCTTGCCTATGCCGAAGATTTTGACATTGTTTTTGGTTCCCGCACCAATCGCGCTACTGTTGCTCTCAATACCGACATGAATGTGCTGCGGCGAATTGGCAATGTTTTTTACGCCAAAGTAATTGAAGTCTTGTACGGCGCTAAAACCATTACCGACATCGGTTGCACTTACAAGCTTTTCAGAAAGGAGGCGCTTCGGATGATTGAGCCGTATTTTAGCTCGGGTGATCCGAAATTCGCGACAGAACTTATTTTATTGGCGGCGAGTTTCAAAATTCCATTTGTGGAAATACCGGTTAATTATCGAAGTCGGGTTGGAGAATCCACTATAATTTCTCATTGGTATAAACTGATCCGTTGGGCTTTCAAGCTTATGTGGTTTTTCTTTTCTTTCCGAGCGAAATGGGCCTTAGGCCGGATCAGGGCCAATCACTATAATGTTTAAGATTAATAAGGCCTGCCGCGATTGCGGATCAAGCGACTTGGTTAAGTTTCTTGATTTGGGAGATCAACCGGCAGCCAACAGTTTTCTGAATAAAGAAAAATTGAAAGGAGACGAACCCAAGTTCCCCTTGGGGGTTTATTTTTGCGGAAACTGCAATTTGGCCCAACTTATTCACATAGTTGATCCGGCCGCCCTTTTCCGGAGTTATATTTATCTCTCTTCCGGTATGCCCAAGGTTTCACCCTATTGGCAGGCCTATGCCCAACAGGTAATAACCGATTACTTGCCCCAGAGAGACGGATTCATTGTTGAGTTTGGAAGTAATGACGGAGTTTTACTTAGATTTTTTAAAGATTCCGGTTATAAGGTTCTAGGAATTGATCCTGCTGAAAATGTGGCCAAGATAGCCCAAGAGCGAGGTATGCCAACGATTGTGGATTTTTTTGGTGAAGCCGTCGCATCGGAGATTGTTAAAAACCATGGCCGCGCCGAAGTTATAATGGCCAACAATGTCTTGGCGCACATTGATGATCATCAGGATGTCTGCAGAGGAGTGAGGACGCTTTTAGCCCCGAGAGGGGTGTGGGTGATAGAAGCCCCTTACCTAATTGATATGTTCGAAAACCTCACTTATGATACAATTTACCATGAGCATCTTTCGTTCTTGTCAGTTCGGCCTTTGCAGAAACTGTTTGCTCGTTACGGACTGGAAATTTTTAAGGCTGATGTGGTTCAAGCGCAGGGACAATCTTTGAGGTTGTTTGTTGGCCACAGCGGAACTCGCCCGGTTTCAGAAACAGTTTTTGAACTGACAAGCCGGGAACTTGAATACCGTTTAGATTCCGGTCAAAGTTATTTTGATCTGGCTCGGCGAGTCGAAAAATCAAGATCCATATTGGTGTCGCTGTTGAGAAGGTTGAAATCGGAGGGGAAGACCGTGGCTGCTTATGGGGCCCCGGCCAAAGGCAATACGGTTCTTAATTATTGCAATATCGGCGCCGATATTTTGGATTATGCCTTGGATGATCTGCCGACCAAACAGGGTCTTTATACGCCAGGTCAACGCATACCGGTGCTTGATCGGGAATGGGCCCATCTTAATCCACCCGATTATTATTTGATGCTGGCCTGGAATTATAAAGGAGCCATTCTGGAAAAGGAAGCGGATTACATTAGAAAAGGGGGTAAATTTATTATGCCCATAGGCGATGAACCAAAAATCATATAAAAACATACTTATCTGCGGCGGTTGCGGTTTTATGGGGTCAAATTTTGTTCGCCGACTCCACAATAAGTATCCGGCCTATAAAATATTTAATCTGGATCTTTTAACTTACGCCGGCAACCCGGAAAATTTATCGGATGTAGCCGTGAGTCAGCGGTATCAGTTCGTCCACGGCGATATTGGAGATCGGCCGATGGTTGAAGATCTCTTTTCCACGCATAAATTTGAAGTAGTTATTAACTTTGCCGCCGAAAGCCATGTTGACCGCTCTTTGGTTGACACTCTGCCGTTTATCAAGACCAATGTTCAAGGGGCTTATATTTTGCTTGAGGTCGCTCGAAATTACAAAACCCCCAGGTTTATTTATATTTCTACAGACGAAGTCTATGGCGATGTTCCCCGGGGCATAAAAACCCAAGAGTCCTATCCCCTTAATCCCACTAATCCTTATGCCGCCTCCAAGGCCGCCGCCGACCTGATGGTTCAAGCCTACATTAAAACCCACAATATTCCGGCTTTGATTTTGCGAAGTTCAAATAATTATGGACCGTATCAGTACCCGGAAAAGTTGAATTCGTTGGTGGTAACTAATTTGATTGAGGGCAGAAAGGTTCCCGTTCATGGCCAGGGCCAGCATATTCGGAGCTGGATTCATGTTGAAGATTTTTGCAATGCTTTGGATTTGATTATGCATAGGGGTTATGATCACCGAATTTATAATATCGCCGGAGAAGAAAAAAGCAACATGGATATTATTAAAGAAATCGCTCAAGCCCTGGGTAAGAATCATCAGGAACACCTGGAATACGTACATGATCGTCCTGGCGCGGATTTTCGTTACTCGCCCGATCATTCTTTAATAACCAAAGAATTGAGTTGGAGCCGAGAGCATTCTTACGGGGAGTCTTTGGCTGGCTTGGTAAATTGGTACATAGATAACCGATCCTGGTGGGAAAAAATTAAACAAAGGAGGGAATTTTTAGACCACTACGATAAACAAAGCAAAGGGCAATATGATCTCTAAAAATGCCGCAGTCTTGATCGTGGGCGCCAGCGGCCAATTAGGTTTTGATCTGATGCGGGTTTTTGGCGACCGGGCAGTCGGTTTGACCCATCGGGATATTGAGGTTTCTAATTTTGAAAAAGTTGCCCAAATCGTAAAAAGCCATAAGCCGGCCTTGGTAATAAATGTTGCCGCTTTTGTGAAAGCAGAAGAGTGTGAAACCAAACCGGAATTATGTTTTAATGTTAATGCTGTGGGTGCGTTTAATGTTGCGAAAGCCGCCTCTGATGTGGGAGCGGATATTGTTTACTTAAGCACTGATTATGTTTTTGACGGCTCTAAACGAGTTTTTAGGGAAAACGACGCGATTAATCCATTGAATGTTTATGGTGCCAGCAAAGCCGCGGGGGAAAGTTTAGTCAAAATTGCCAATAGCCGTCATTACATAATACGGTCCAGCTGGTTTTTTGGCGCTAATTTACCGCATAAGGGTCTTGATTTTCCAAGAAAAATGTTAGAATTAGCCCGCAGAAAGTCAGAAATGAAGGTGGTTAACGACCAGTTCGGTTCCCCAACATATACGAAAGACCTGGCGTTTAAAATTAAAGAAGTAGTCCAGTGCGCGCCTTATGGGGTTTACCATATTACCAATCAAGGTGCAGCCTCGTGGTTTGATTTTGCCAAAGAAGTTCTAAGAGTGTCTGGTTCTAACATCAAACCTAGTCCCATTCCAACTTCTGAAAGCGGTTCCAAAATTAGAAGGCCAAAAAGTTCGGTTTTAGAGAACGCGAAACTTAAAAAATTGAACATCGGCCTTTTGCGCCCGTGGCAGGAAGCTCTGTCTGTATTCTTCAAAGAAATCAGCAAGCGAGGAGTAAATAATCTTCGCAAAAACAAAAGCTGATTCTGTTATGTTTTAAACAGATGAAAACGGTATTTCTGGTTATTCCAAACCCAGTAATAACTTCGGATATTCTACGCACCAGGTACATAGAGTACTTGGCGTCTAAATACCGAGTAATTGTCGTCAACCCATTTTTTGGCGAGGGCGCGGCTAAAAAAATGGGTTACTTTGTTTCTCCTGCCACTGAATACATAAAATGGAAGCTGGAGCATCCTAGTTTCTGGGATATCCTCAAGCTCTTTCGCATAAGCTTAATAGGTGAGTTTGATTATCTGTCGGCCGTTCAGTTTTTTTACCGCCGCCCCAACTTTAGAAATAATCGGAGGAGGAGATTTTTAAGGATGCTGGGTAGGCCCTTTTCTGCTTTTCTGACGGCAGATTTTTTTACCAACTTAGAGAAATTGTTGTTGCCTCGATCGGTATTTTTCGAAAGTCTCCTCAAGAAGTATAATCCAGCTCTTTTGATTACAGCCACACCCGGTTTTGACCCTATGGAGGCGGAGGTGATCATATGCGCCAAAAGAGCCGGTTTAACTACCGCGGCCATTGACTTTTCTTGGGACAATTTGACTACCAATTGCAAACATATCAGGCGGACGGACTATTTAATAGTTTGGAATGACATTGTTAGAGACGAAGCAATTCGTATTCATCACTATGACCGCAGCAAGATATTCACAGCCGGCGTTTTAAAATTCGACCACTACTTCCGGAATCAGTCCGGCGAACTTTCCCGCGAAGATTTTTTGACGTCCAGGAACCTGAATCCTGCCAATAAGACCATAGTTTTCGCCACCAAGCCTAGGATCTATGGTGAACAGATTGAGCATATTAGGGCCGTAATCAAGGCGCGTGAGGCGGGTCAATTTGGACAAACCCTTAACATTTTGATTAGGCCGCACATTTTGGATGATCCAAAATTCTATCAGGAGTTTCTGTCTTTTGATAATGTTTATGTGGATTGCCCGGGCAAAAGATTAATTTTGGAAAACGGAACTCCGAGCAGTGCCATGGAGATGGATCAAGAAGACTTGGTTAATCTTAAGCACATTCTCAAATACGGCGATGTTCATCTTCAATACGGTTCGACTCTGGCTTTGGAGGCAGCGGTGTTTGATAGGCCCGTGGTTAATATAGGATTTTTAAAAACCATGCTTCATAACGAAAGCTACCGGATAGATCATTACTGGCCGGTGATTAAAAGCGGCGCCGCTCCTTTGGCCAAAGACATGGGCGAATTGGTCGGCTGGATCAATAAATATCTTAATCAACCGTCGTTGCACAGAGAAAACAGAGCCGGATTAGTTGCCGCCTACATACCCTTCCAAGACGGTCTGGCTTATCAAAGAAGTGTCCAGTTTTTAGACGGCATTTTGCAATCTGGCCATGGTTAACTTTGGGCTGGTGAAAAAAACGGAATTAGATTTGTTGCATCGGTTTTATGAAGATGTCTATCCTGTCGGCCATATTTTGCGGCAGCAGGAATTTTTAGATTGGTATACCATAGCCAGTCCTTATTATCGCGGTTCCGTTTTTGAAAAGAATGGATGCTACCCCATTATTGCCGCCTATGAGCAAAAAAAGATAATCGGTCAATGGATTTGTCAGCCAAGCAAGTTTAATTTTTATGGCCGGCTATTCTCAATGGCTTGGTTGTCCAATTGGATGATTCATCCGGCTTGGCGCCATCGGGGTGTGGGTGTTTTTTTTATTAAATTTTTGCTGGAGCAAGATTTTGACGTTTTTGCCGCCAATATGGTTACCCCCGAGGTAAACAAGATGCTGACTCATTTTGGCTACAGCCACCACGATCTCCGCCGCTACCTGGCTGTTCTTTCGCCTCAAGCGATTCGATTGGTTCAGCGGCCAACGTCGCAGTTACAAGAAAAGATAAACTCAAACTTGATTATTCAAGATAATCCCGACCCAGCCGTGCTTAATGATGTTGATCATTTTGACAGCCGCTACGATCTTTTTTGGGAGGCTGTTTTTGCCAATAACACCATGGGTTCTCTGCGCTCGGCGGATTTTTTGAATTGGCGCTACTTTCAAGATCCGTTTTTAACCTACAAAGGCTTTGTGGTGCAGGATGAGGCCGGCCATGTTAAAGGCGCGGTGGTTCTACGTTTAGAAAATATCAGGAATACCGGACTTAAAGCTTGCCGCCTAGTAGAGTTTATAGTTGATCCTGCATTTGTAACATTGGCAATGAAATCGGTTCTTGTTCAGGCATTGAAACGGGGCTGTGTCTTTATGGATTTTTATAATTTACTGGAAAATTTTGACAAAGAGTGGTATAGTCTGGGTATTTTGAAAAACGATCCAGTATTGTCTTGTGCTTTGCCTCGTCTAACCCAGCCTGTTTCTTATGAGAACTTTTTTATTAATTTAGCTGTTTTTGAAAAGCATCCCGCGATTCCATTGGCAGAGTTTTTAGATTTTAAAAAATGGTATACCACTTCGGGAGATGCCGATCAGGACAGGAAAAATTTTTCATGATCAAAGAAGATCAATATTTTATTGTTAACTATCATTATGTGCTTGACCCGGTTTTACACCCGCGACTGGAGGGCATTTATCCGGTGCTCCCGGACGATTTTAGGGATCAAGTCCGTTTTCTCTGCGGTAATTTCAAAATAGTTACGGTTGAAGAACTTTACCATGCGGCTAGAGAGAACCTGGCTGGCAGGTTTTGCTCTCTAACTTTTGACGATGGTTTAAAAGAGCACGCTAATTTTGTTTTGGCGACTCTTAAGGAATATAAAGCGCCGGGGACATTTTTTGTCATCACCATTCCCTTGGCTGGCAGAATTCCTTTGGCTCACAAAATTCATTGCTTGAGATCCAAGTATTCTGTGCCGGAACTGGCGGAGTTTTATCGTTGCTTTGCACAAGAACGTTATCCGGATTTGCTAAAGACGCACGCAGTAAAAGAGAACAGCCCGCGGCCCGCCTCAAAAATTAAAGTTTATGATGACGCCTTAACGGCTAGTTTTAAGGTAGCCATGTCTAGATTATCTCCGGCCGTGAGTCAGGAATTTGCGGATCTTCTTTGGTCTAAGTGCGGTTGGGATAGCAAGTACGAACAGTCAATGGCGCGAGAGATGTTTTTGAGCGCCGAAGAGATTAAAGAGATGGTGCGTCGGGGCATGGCTATAGGCTGTCATACCCACAGCCACAACGCTCTGGGGCTGTTAGATAATAAAGCCGCCAAATCGGATATATTAAATTCACAGAAAATTTTGTCGGACATTACCGGACATAGAATAAATTTATTCTCTTATCCCCACGGGATCTATTCTTCAAAGGACGGAGATATGCTTAAAGAACTGGGTTTCAATTATGCTGTAACCACAGAAAGACGGGGTTTGAGTGAGGCGGATTACCCACTGCAAATACCGAGGTACGATGTCCGTGATCTGGAAAATGCCAAATTGCTGAACATAGGTAATTAACCAAAACAAAACTTGCCGGAAATGTGTTTTAATAGCAAGCCTTTTTATGAACTTTCGTGAGGTCCAACTTCGGGTTTTTGACTTGATGACCAGCGGCGCGGCTTCGCTGGCCGATTATTTGGCATGTCAGCGCGACTTAAAGAATCTAGCCGAGCAACCCCCCTCGTATTTTAGAAATCTGCGGGTCGCTTTTTTAAGTAATTTTACCCTGCAAGGACTCCCCGAGGTTTTTGAGGTTCAAGCCATTTTTCATAATTTGCGTTCTCAAACCTACCTAAGTCCTTATAACCAATATCCCCAGGATATATTAAATCCCAATAGTGAACTGAACCGATTTAAACCAGACCTGGTTTATTTTTTGATGGACATGACGGATGTCGACCAGGCGCAATTTACGACTTTATTGAACAATCTTTTAGATAACGTTAGAGCCAAGGTAATAGTGCCTCAAAGTTTTTTGGCGCTTGAGGCTAATGGTTTTTCCAACCGCAACCTGGTTGGTTTTGATTGGGACGGTTTTATAGACAAGATAGGCCGTGATGAGTTTTGGTATACCAAATACAAGGAATTGGGCGATTTAAGGCTGTCTCCGGCGGCTTTCTTGTCTTTGGCTAACGCCATTATGGGCTATGCCGTGTCTGTGGCTGGAGCCGACAAGAAGTGTTTGGTGACGGATTTAGACAATACGCTTTGGCGGGGTGTGGTTGGCGAGGACGATTTGGAAAGGATTGATCCTAATATCAATTTTCAAGATTTACTCTTGGGGTTTTATAGCCGAGGCGTAGTTTTGGCGGTTAACAGTCGCAACAACCAAGCCGATGCTTTGGCTGTTTTTGACGATCATCAGGAAATGAGGCTGCGTAAAAATCATTTGGCGGCTTGGCGCATAAATTGGGACGACAAAGTCACCAACATGAGAAGTTTGGCCGCGGAACTTAATTTGGGATTGGAATCTTTTGTTTTTGTTGATGATGATCCTTTTCAAAGAGGTTTGGTTAAGGAGTCTTTGCCGGAGGTGGCTGTGCTGGCCCCGGGTGGTTTGGAAGCATATCAAGGATTCACTAAATTGACCCTGACCGAAGAAGACGCGATGCGGGGGCAGATGTACGCCCAAGAGCGCGGTCGCAAGGAACTGGAGGCTGTCTTTACCAACCTGGGCGATTTTTTAAGCCAGTTGCAGATGGGCATATCCGTAGAACCAATCTCGGCCTTAACGATTCCACGAGTTAGCCAACTTACCCAAAAGACCAATCAATTTAACTTGGTTACGCGGCGATACTCGGAAGCAGAAGTGCAAGAATTGATCTCCAGCGGCTGGAAGATTTGGACGGCGCAGGCGCGGGATCGTTTTGGCGATTATGGGATAATAGCCGTGGCGGTTGTAGAGCCCCGGTCGAATTCAGTTTGGAGAATTGATAACTTTTTGTTAAGCTGCCGGGTTCTGGGTCGTGGGCTGGAGACAGCTTTTTTGTCTTACATTTTGGACAAAGCCAGAAATGAAGGCGTGTTGAAGGTTGTTGGAGAATTTGTTCCCACTTCCAAAAACAAGCCATGCGAGATGTTCTATCAGGGTCATAAATTTAAAGAGGTGGCCCGGCGGGACAACTCCACTTTTTACGAATATGACTTTAGCCAGCAGTGTCCCAGCCCGGAATTCATTAAGTTTTTAACCTAGCAGCATGAGTATCGTCGAAGAGGTTTTGTGTAAAGTTATGGGGGTTGGGTCTGTTTCGGACAGCACCTCTCTCAAGGACATAGCCAGTTGGGATTCTTTTAATAGTTTGGTTTTGCTTAACGAGCTGGAGAGCCAATTTGAAGTTAGGTTTACTTTGGATGAGGCCACGAGCTTTAATAGCGTGGCTGACATTAAACGAATCCTCCAGCAACGCGGCATTAAGGTCTAAAATACATTATGAAAACTTTTATTTTAAATTTTTTAAAGAAAAAATATCCCGCCGTAAAGTTTATTCTTGAGTATCAACCCAAAAACATAGAGAGAAAGGAAATATTGCGGCGGATAATGAATTACGTTTCGGCCTGTCGGATCAGCGGGGATTATTTGGAATTTGGCGTTTACAAGGGATCAACTTTCATTGAGGCCTATAAAATGGCCAAGGCCAAGAAATTGGAATCAATGAGGTTTTTTGCCTTTGATTCATTTGAAGGTCTGCCGGAAATATCTAAAAAAGAAAGTGATCCGGTTTCTTTAGAACAATTTAGGGAAGGTCAATATTCATTCTCGCTGGAGAATTTTAGAAAGAATCTAGAGCGGGCTGCCGTTTCTATGGCTGATGTTAAGATTGTGCCCGGTTGGTTTGATAAGGTTCTTAACGAGGACACCAAAAACAAAATAGGCCTGGGAGCCATAGCGGTAGTGTGGGTGGACGGGGATCTGTACGAGTCGGCCGTGCCGGTTTTGGATTTTATAAGAGACCATATTGTTGACGGCACGATTTTGGTTTTTGATAATTGGTTTCTCTTCCGGGGTTCTCCCTTTAGAGGTGAACAGCGGGCTTTTAGGGAATGGCTTAGCCGGAATCCGGACCTTAGTTTTTCGGAATTTCATAAATACTTTTGGCACGGTAATTCTTTTATTATTCATAAAAACTGATTTGATGTTTAAGATAACGCAGTTAAAACAAGCCGCGCCGCAGGCCCTAAAAGAAATAAATAATTTGATTTCTAAACTTAGCTTGAGCCGTATTCCTCCTAAAAAGCTGACTCGGGACCTTTTTAAGAAGATGCTGGATCAGAAAGATTTTTTTCTTTTTGCGGCGACCGCGCCCAGCGGTGTGGATAACAGGATAGTCGGTACTTTAAGCATTTACTTTGTGAGAATACCGACTGGGTTGATTGCCGTGGCCGAAGATTTGATTGTGGAAGAAATTTACCGCCGCTGGGGCGTGGGGCGCTTGCTTATGGAGAAGGGCATAACCCTGGCCCGCTCCCGACGAGCTAGACACATCAGTCTAAGAACAAATCCCAAGCGGGCGGAGGCCAATAGGTTGTATCGCTCGTTGGGTTTTAAGCAGATGGCCGCGAATTTTTACCGCATAAACCTTTTTTGATAAGGTCACCGATTTGGGCATCAAATGAACAGGAGCACTATTTTTATATCCAGTTTCAATCCTTTTATATCAAGAAACATCCTGTGCACGGATGCCTTTGGTTTGTTTAGAAACAGAGAGGATGTTCTTGTGGTTATTTTCGTGCCCGACTACAAATCCGCCTATTTTGTGGAGCGGTTTGGCGGCCCTAATGTTGTTGTTGAGGGCGTGGCTCTGCCCCCGGTTTCATCCGCCGATATTTTTTTTACCTACCTGGCCAGTTCTTTAATATGGACTGGAACCCTCTGGGCGCATAAAAAAGAGAAGTTTTTTAGAGACAAAAAACTTTTGCGCTTTTTAATTTCCGGATTATTGATGAAACTGGCGGGGCGGCTTGGTTTTGTGAAAGACCTGGTGCGCTGGCTGGATCTGTGGACTATGTCGGGGCGTGTGTTTAGGGACTACTTTGAGAAGTATAAGCCCGATCTTGTTTTTGCTACGGACATTTTTAATAATAATGACGCTAAGCTGATCGCTGAGGCTAAGCTTTTCGGCGTTGTTAGCGTGGCCATGATCCGTTCCTGGGACAATATTACCTCCAAAGGCATGTTTCGGGTTAAGCCCGGTAAGCTGATAGTTCATAATGAGATTATTAAACATGAAGCTGTAAAATACGAACGTATGAACCCCGGTGATATTTTTGTCAGCGGCCTGCCTCAATTTGATAGATACACTAAAGCTCCCCGTCTGGCGCGCGAGCAGTTTTTCCGCAGGATTAAGCTTGATCCCAAAGGCAAATTGGTTCTGTTTTCACCATTTGGTCAGCGGTTTAGTTCGACCGACTGGCAGGTTCTTGATATTTTGAAACAAGGACGTTTGAGAGGAGAGATTCCGAAAGAGACTCAATTTTTGGTTAGACCGCCGCCCAATGACTCTGTTGCTTTTCTGGATAGATTTGCGGCTGATGAGGCCTTCTTTCTAGATGTGCCCGGCCACCAATTTTCTGCGGGTGTGTTCAGGGACACCGAACTGGACGACAAAGACGCGGAATGGTTAGCCGATTCTTTGTATCACTGCGATTTGATAATCAGCGCTGGCGCCACCTTGCTTGTGGATGGAGCTGTTTTTAATAAACCGGGGATCTTAATTTATCTGGACGGCTGGGAGCAGAGGCCTTATCCAAAGAGCGTCCGCAGGTTTACGGAGTATGATCATGGATTGTTGTTAAGAAACAGCGGGGCAATCAAAACCGTGTTTACCCAAGAAGAGCTGTTTGAGGCCATCAATGAATGTTTGCTTAGTCCGGAGAATGACTCGGTTAAACGGCTTAGTATGGCCCAAGAGCAATGCTGGCGGCTGGATGGTCAATCGGGACGCAGGATTTATAATTTTATATCCAGTCTTTTAGATCCGGATGTCTAGCCACGCTGGTTTGGGGGGAAACCTATTTTCTGTAGCGATTGTTTAATTTGTATGAATTTGGTTTGTTAAATGAATTCAAATAGTATGCCTCAAGTCAATATAGGTGGAATGTCAATTGGTGAAAATCGACCCGTTTTTATTTTGGCCGAAGTAGGCCTTAACCATAATGGTGACTTAGGTTTAGCTAAAAGACTTATTGATGTGGCTGTGGACGCCGGCTGCCAAGCCGTAAAATTTCAAAAAAGAACCATACCCTTGGCTTTCAGCGAGAGTGACTTAAAAAAGCCGCGTGAAGCCCCAGCGGAGGTTTTGGTTAACGCTATTAAACGTGGAGTCTTGCCCTCAGAGAATGTAGCTCGTCTGGCCGCATCCAATTTTCAGAATGCAACCTACGGCGACGCCAAGTGGGCGTTAGAATTTACCGAGAGTGAATATCGTGAAATAGATAGTTATTGTAAAACCAAAGGTATTTTGTGGACAGCTTCTGTTTGGGACGAGGCCAGCGTTGATTTTCTTGAAAGGTTTAATCCACCCGTTTATAAAATTCCTTCCCCGTCTTTAACCGATGATAGTTTGTTGCGGCGTGTCCGCAGTACAGGGAGGCCTGTAATTCTCTCTACCGGTATGAGCACTGTTGAAGAAATTGATCATGCCGTGGCTATTTTAGGCGCAAAAGATTTAGTATTGATGCATTGTGTTTCCACTTATCCTTGCGAGTTGGGGGATATTAACCTTAGGGTGATTGAATTTTTGGCCAAACGCTACAATGTTCCGATAGGTTACAGTGGCCATGAAAAAGGCGTTTACCCATCTGTACATTCTATTGCTCATGGCGCCTGTATGGTTGAACGTCATATAACTCTGGATAGAACTATGTGGGGTGGGGATCAGGCGGCTAGTTTGGAACCAAAGGGATTGAGCCTGCTGGTTAAGGCGATTAAGGTTTACGAAAAGTCGCGTGGCGACGGCGTAAAAAGAGTTTTGGAGTCCGAACTAGTTAAAATGAAAACCTTGCGCCGCAATAAGTCGCCCGATATTTCGGTGGTTAGCCAACCAAATATTATACAACATGGCTAAATCAATGAACGCCCCTTTTTCTGTAAGCAATAAAGTGGTCATAATAACTGGCGGTAGTGGTTTTTTGGGCGGCCAGTATGTAGAAGCTTTTAGGGCCGGAGGAGCCACAGTAATCAACTGGGATAGAGATACCGGAGTCGATATTGCCAGCGAAGCTTCGGTTAGAAGGGCCATTCAAAAGGTTATCAACGAACATGGCCGAGTGGATGTTTTGGTTAATAATGCGGCTTTTAATCCGCAGGTGGGAGAGAAAAGTATTTCTGAAAACAATTGGGTTCCCTACGAAAAGTTTTCTGTTTCTGCTTGGGAAAAAGAACTGAAAATAAACCTAACCGGCCAGCTTATTACGACACAGGCGGTAGCGCCGCGTATGATGAAGCGAAAGTCCGGGTCAATTATATTTGTTTCTTCAGATTTTGCTTTTATGGGGCCCAACAACAGTATCTATGAGTCCGGCAAGTTTAAGGATGTTGCCTATATAACCTCCAAGGCCGGAGTTTTGGGTTTGATGCGTTCTTGGGCGGCTTACCTTGGTCCGTATAATGTTCGGGTTAACGCTTTGGTGCCTGGCGGCATGTATCGCAACCAACCGCCCGGTTTTGTTAAGAAGAACGGACGTCTTAATATGTTGGGTCGGATGTCACGGCCGGGAGAATACAGCGGTGCCGTGCTTTTCTTGGCTTCGGATGCCGCTTCGTATGCGACTGGTTCTTGTTTGGTAGTGGATGGCGGGCGGACTGCTTGGTAAAAAATGAAATTTTTAATTTGCGGTTTGGGCTCTATAGGCCAAAGGCATTACAAAAATTTAAAATCCCTCGGATACGATGATATTTTCGTTTTTCGCAGCGGAAGGGGGGACTCTGATTTTGTAAAAAAATTCCTTTTGGAATTTAAGCCCAGGGAGATTTTCAATTTGAAGGAAGCTCTGACTTTAAAGCCGGATGTTGTTTTTGTTACGAATCCTACAGCTTATCACATTCCGACTGCTTTGGAGGCGGCTCGGGCGAATTGTCACATTTTTATTGAGAAGCCCATTTCCCACACGTCAGAAAATTTGGAGTATCTTCTTAATGAAGTAACGAAGCGGAATCTAATCAGCTATGTGGCTTATCATTTAAGATTTCATCCCTTGTTGTTAACAATCAAGACTTGGCTTAGCAATAACAAAAGATTTGGTCGGGCAATCTCGGTGCACGCGGCTTTGGGTGAGCGAGTGACCAATTGGCATCCTTGGGAGGATTATCGAACCAGCTATTCTTGCCGCGGGGATTTGGGCGGTGGAGTTGTCTTAACTCAAAGCCACGAAGTAGATTACCTGCATTGGTTGTTTGGCCCGGTTAGCCAAGTAAGTGCAATGGGTGGGCAATTAAGCGATTTGGAAATTGATGTTGAAGATGTGGCCAAAGCTATTTTCAAGTTCAAATCCGGCGTAATAGGCTCTCTGGATCTGGATTACTTGAAAAGCCCGCCTAAAAGAACATTAGAAATAGTTACTACCTCGGGAAAAATTGCCTGGGACTATTTTGGAAAAACAGCCGAATTTGCTTCAATAAAAAACCCGGAAGATAATCTAAAAATTTCGGAGCCGGATAATTTTGAGCGCAATACCTTATACTTGCTAGAACTTGAAAATTTTATAAAATGCGTACAGGAAAACAGGCAGCCATTGAATTCTTTGGCGGAAGCATATGAGGTTTTTAAATTAATACTGGGCGTTAAAAAATCAATGCTTCTGGACGGCCAATCTGTTCGAATTCTCTCCAGACGTCCGACCACTGGGAAACAGTGGTCGGACGTCTGTATTTAAGAGTTATTTTTTGGCTTAAAATAGAACCCAAAACGGTACAAACCGGATTTAAAATTGTTTTCTAAAAGGAATTGGGCGTATTTATTGGCCAGCATCATCTTTTTTTCAAGAAATTTTCGGTAATTGTTATTCATTTTTAGCGCTTGGGGTGCCGATAGTAGTTTTAATTGTTTGAGCATTTGGCGGCTCAAAGCTCCTGTTTGTTTACTATAGATTAAAAAGTGCGGCAATAATCTTGAGTCTACCGGCACGACTACTTTTTCTAAGTTGGAGAAAGAGAGGGCAATATCGGGATCAATTTCAGACGCATTATTTGTGAAAAATATTTTCTGCCAAGCAAAGAGAGATAACTTTGCGCAGACGTCGTGTTTTTGATTAAAAAATTTTTCCGTGAAAACATTCAAGGCTTCATAGCCGACGTATACGAGCCGCGTTATCAAGTGGCGCAGGTCTTGGCGGCCGCCCTTCAACCACAACAATCTTGCTTTAAGCACCTCCTCGGCGAAGCCGGCAAAATAGGGATCTCGTGTCAGTTGAGCGACTCTTTCGAGAACATAACAAAATGACCTTAAATACAGCAGGGAATTTCTAACATCCAAGGCCGGTTGTTTAAGCATACGCACCAGCCGAGCCAATCTTTCTGGCAACCAATCTACCACGCTGGCTACCTCTCTTTGTTTAAGATCTCTTTTCCCAATCTTGTTTAGGGGAATATCTTCTCCCCAGAGTTTAGATAGATTTACCTCGTCAAAAAGTTTTATATCGGCAAAGTTTTTTTGGCTTATTACCATTAAAGTTCCTGTGGCTACCTGAGAGCCGTATGGGAATTTTTCCGGGGTGATGATATAATCAGCCGGTTGGGAAGATTTAAGGTTGCCCCGTGTTACCACTATCAGGTCTAAGTCGCTTATGCCAGGTGTTTGCACGCGCCCGTATTCATAAATTGCCGCCACATCGCGGTTGTTTTTAAATTTCTTTACCAACTCTTGCCGCGCCTTTTCGTAGACGTTGATTAAAATTGGTCGGGGCTTGTTTTTGTATAAGACGTCTTGATGCCTTTGCGCCTTAAGGCCTTGTTTCATTTCCTCTATCATGTTTTTGGCTTGGGAAAGATAGTCACGACCCAAAAGCCGCCCCAATTTTTTTAGCGGTTTTTGGGAGAAGTTTTTTCGAACCAAGGTTGCTTTATCCAGAAGGGGATGGGTGTACAGTTTGAACGAATGTTTTTTGTATAGAATCGAGCCCCGAGCTTGAAGATAGAGCGCCGGCATTAAGAGCAGTACCGAAACAAAGTATTTAAGATCAAAAATGGTTACCGAGTTGGGATCAAACCTTTTTTTGTCCAGCAATATGCGGGCGAACCTTTCAAAAACTTGTTTTTGTTCCGCTCGGGAGTCCCTCAAATGAAAAGTGATGCGGCTGGGACCGAGCAAAATTTTGGCGTTTCTAAAAACAGGTATGGGCATATAAGCGCTGCAGTAATAATCAAGGTCGGCTTCGTTGCAGCACAAAAAACCGTGGTGACTATTGGGGTCGATCTCTTTTAACAAGTTTCGGGCCAAGGCCAGTTTGGCTTTGAATTGTTTAAGTTTTTTGGGTTGGGCGCAGACGGCTTTTTTAACAAAGATATAAGTGTCAAGATCGCTGAAACCAGGAGTATAGTCTAGAGTAGCCAAACTGCCGTGTATGAAGAAGTAAACCACAAAGGGTGTTAATTCCCCGCGAGCAAAGCTACTTAACCGTTTTAGCGTTTTGTGAAAAGCTGTACCCCGATACTTTTTTAGATCCAGCGGAGTTGTTTTAAGTGTAAGCCGGCTGGTTTGTTTTGATGTCTCAAAACCGCGGCCGAACATTTTTTGATAACCACGGGCTATTTTAAGAGCTAGTTTAGGATTATCATTTTCGGAGTTTAGGTAGCGGTTTAGGTTATAGTGAAGCTCGTTTTGTTCTTCCGTCATATTTTATGATAGTTTCAGCTACGACCAAGTCTTTGGGCGAATCAATGTCTACGGTTTTTTCCGGACTGACCACAAAACCACGGATGTCGGGGCCATAAACCCGATTTTTCTTTATGAACTTGGCTCGGGTGGCGTCTACCACTGCATTTTGCCAATAGACGGCTGGTAACCATTGGCGGGGTACATCCGTGCCCAAGGTTTTGAAATATTTTGTGGCCAGCAAAGGTTTAATTTTACCTTTTTTTTGATCAGCTAGTGTCCACATTTTGTAAGGATTGTATGGATTGGGTGGGGAAACTGTTCTAACCGAGTCGCAATTTTCTTTAGTCATAAAACTTACAACCTCGTCTATGTCTTTGGATGTTCTTAGGGGCGTGGTGGGTCTTAACAGCACGATTATTTCGGGATGCCAATTCCTGTTTTTTTCCAACCAAACTAGGGCGTGTTTGAGGAATTGGATATCGGTGGCGTTGTCGCCAGAGATGTTCTTTGGTCTTAAAAAGGGCACATCTGCTCCCAGGGACCTAGCCACACCGGCTATTTTTTCGTCGTCGGTGCTAACAATAAAAGCGTCGAGTTGCCTCGATTCTTGTGCGGATTTTATGGTGTAGTATATCAAAGGTTTTCCGGCTAAAAGCGCTATGTTTTTGTGGGGGATGCCCTTGGAACCACCTCTGGCCGGGATGATGCCCAGCACTTTTATTTCTTTTTTTGACATTTGCTTATTATTGCATTTTTATATATAGTTATCAATACTTCAAGATTATGGATTCAAAACTGAAAAATAGATTCTCTAATGTAAAACTTCTGGTTTCTGACTTTGACGGCGTAATGACAGACGGCTATGTTTACTTGGATGAGAACGGCCGGGAGTCGGTTAAGTGCAGCCGCAAGGACGGTTTGGGTGTGGAACTTCTTAAAAACGCTGGTGTAGAAGTAATGGTTTTGTCCAAGGAAAATAACTCGGTGGTTAAAGCCAGGTGCCGCAAACTGAAAATAAAATGCCGGCAGGGAATCTCCAGCGGGGCTGGCAAGGTTGGTATTTTAAAGGAAATACTTAAGGCGAAAAATCTTGATAATAAGTCAAGTTGCTATATTGGTGACGATATCAATGATGTCGCTGCCATAAAATACGCGGCTGTGGGTGTTGCCGTGGCCGACAGCCACCCGCTGGTTAAAAAAGCGGCCGACTATATCACCAAGGCCCGGGGTGGTCACCATGCCGTCAGAGAACTGGCGGAATTGATATTGGAGTCTCAAGGCACCGAGCTTAAGATTTAAAACCATGGAAACCATTTTTTTGTTTGTGGATAAAGATTTATTGATACGAGACCTGCTTACCGGCGATTTTTTGCCGTATCTTGCTTCCAAATTTCAAGCGGTAGTTTTTATGCAGGAGAAATCATATGCAAGAAACAAGGATTTTTTGTTTGCCGGGAGCGATCGTGTTGAATATAAAATCTGGCCGGTTTACAACAATAAATTTTTAGACTGGATGAAAGCGATTCGGAGCGTGTTCGTAAGGCAATTTGACCACCTGAACGTGCAGCAGTTCAAAAAAAGAAAGCTTCCCGGAACTAAATTCAATCGCTGGCTGCTGCCATTGGCTAGCGCCGGCCGTCGTTTTTTTACCCTGAAGTTTTTTAAGTCTTTAGAAAAACAGCTTCTTTCCGGTAAATCAAAGGAGATTTTTAGAGGTTATGTTAACAAATACCGTCCCAGTTGCGTTGTAACCGCGTCTTGCGGCATTATGAATTTTGAGGCCGAAGGGTTGCTGTTGGCGGAATTTTTTGGTATCCCCACGGTAGCCGTTAACTTTAATTGGGACAATTTGACGTCTAAAGTGCGAAGCTTAAGGTTGCCGGATAAATTGGTTGTTTGGAATGAACCAATCAAGAATGTCGCTTTGGAGATGCATGGGTATGAAGCTAATGAAGTGTTTGTTTCGGGGATTATCAGGTTTGATCCCTATTTTAACAAGAGTGCTCCCGAGTTGCCCGGTCGGGAGGGGTTTTTAAGGTCTAAAGGATTGGATCCCAACAATAAAACGATTGTCTATGCCAGCACGGCTGATTTTGTGTATCCTTTTCAAAAGGAATTGATAAGTCTGCTGATTGAATTGAGGGATCAAGGCAAACTTTTGGGCCAGCCCAATATCTTTGTTCGTCTCCATTACAAGGATCCAATAGACGGCTACCGCCGTTTTTTAAACCAGCCCAATGTTTACATAGAAAAATATGAATCTACTTCCTTGGAGCGGGATGGTTTGAATTTGAAGGCGACCCTGCTGTACGGTGATGTCCATTTAAATTATGCGTCCACTGTCTCTTTAGATGTCTGTGCCCTAAACCGGCCGCTTATTAATTTGGCCTTTCCGGCCGATGTTGTGGCAAGATTCCCCAATCAGGATTTTCCGCATTACCGGCCTTTAGTGGAAACCGGCGCGGCGCGGCTGGCTCGCGACCCGATTGAACTGGTTAATCTGATCAACGGTTATTTTCTTAATCCCGACTTAGATTCAGAAAAACGTGGGGAAATTGCCGCAAATTTGGTTTGTAACGCGGACGGTCTGGCCCATAAGCGGGTTGTGGATTTTCTTGTAAATATGGCCGCCGGCAGCTCCAAGAAGGATTGAAGCTCCCCGCCCCAAGTGTGAGTTTCACTGGCCCATGGCGCGATTTGGTTACAATTAAGTTGGCAGCGGAGTTATTAAGTTATGACGGCATGAAGACCATTCTGATCAGTATTTTACAGGGCATTGAAGCCAAAAATATTTTAAGAACTGAGATTTGCAAAACGCTCTTGGCAACACCCGACATAAGGCTTGTTTTTTTGGTTGGCACCAAGGACAAATTGGATTATTATGGCCGGGAGTTTACGCATCCCAGGATGATCTACGAGCTGGTTTTGCCCGTTAAGGTTTCAAGGTGGGATCGTTTTTTGGGTTTCTTAAAATTTAAGCTGATTAACACCGAGACCATAGATTTAAGAAGAAAACTGGCAGCTAAAGACAATCGCGTCAGTTTTTTTCTGTACCCGTTCATTTTTTTGTTTAATAGAATTTTTGCCCGAAGAATTTTTAGAAAATTTGTTAGGCAGTTAGACCAGAGCTTGGCCCCGAGTGCCGATTTTTCCTGTCTTTTTGACAAGTATAATGTTGCCGCGGTTTTCCTGGCTCATCTTTTTGACGATACGGAGGCCGCTTTGCTGCGCGAGGCGAAGCGAAGGGGAATTGTAAATGTGGGGCTTATAAATTCTTGGGACAAATTAACAGCCCGGTGCATGTTGAGGGTGTTGCCGGACAAATTGCTGGTTTACAACGATATCGTGAAAAAAGAGGCTGTTGAGTATGCCGATATGCCGCCGGAGAACGTTGTAGCGGTTGGCGTGCCGCATTATGATCAGTATTTTACCGATAAACCCCCTTCGCTCGATGAATTTTATAAGAGGGCGAACATTGATTCTAAAAAAAGGATTATTCTTTATTCTCCCATAGGCAAGTATTTTAGCGACTCGGATTGGGATATAATAGATTTACTCAACGGTTTTACGGAAAACGAGCTAAGGAGTTATAATGTAGAATTGCTGGTTAGATTTCAGCCCAATGATTTTGTCAGTGAGATTGAAATCAAGAAAAGGCCTTGGCTTAAATACGATCTGCCCGGCATTAGATTTTCCAATAAGCGCGGGGTTGACTGGGATATGAATTTTGCGGATCTAAAAAATCTGTTTGACACTCTGTATTACTGTTCACTCCTGGTTTGTTACGCGGCCAGTATAACCGTTGAGGCTGCTATTTTGGGCAAGCCGGTTATAAATATAAATTTTGAGGTTAAAGACAAGCAAAAACATTCCCAAACGCCAACCTATTTTTACGGCATGAGCCACTATCGCAAGGTTTTAGCAACCGGCGGCATCCGTTTGGTTAATAGTAAAGAGGAGTTGTTGAAATGGATTAAAATATATTTGGATCAGCCCGAAATTGATGCTGACGGCAGATCTAGACTTGTCAGCGAGCAGTGTTGGAGACAAGACGGCCGGGCCGGGCAAAGGATTGCGGGGTTTTTAATAAGCGAAATTGGTTCAAACCGAGACGGTGCGGTGGCTTAATTGGGAACTTGGTTTGACTGCTAATTATCAAGTGCAAAAATGGACAGGTTAGAAAATTTAATAGCTAGGGTTTTGAATGTTGAACCCACCGCGGTAAACGACAACACCAGCCCCGATAATGTGGAAAGCTGGGATTCTTTTAGCAGTTTAATTTTGGTTACGGAACTGGAAAAGAATTTTAAAGTTAAGTTTAGTTTGGAAGAGGTTGTTCTGGTTAAAAATGTGGGGGACATTAAAAAAGCCTTAAGGAATCATGGCGTGAAAGTATGACTTTAATTTCCAGCAACCTGGAGTTTGAGCAAATTAAGATAGGGGATGTTTTTTCGTTTAAAAAACTTATAGATGACGAATTGATTGATCGTTTTGCCGTGCTGGTGGGTGATTACAATCCTCTGCATACGGATATTGCTTATGCTAAAGAAAATGGTTTTGATGGCCGATTGGCTCAAGGTCTGTTGACGGGAAGTTTATTTTCAACCCTGGTGGGTATGTTTTGCCCGGGTCGGCGGGCCTTATACTTATCGCAGAGTTTAAATTTTAAAAAACCCGTGGTTGCCGGCAGAGAGGTGTTAATTAAGGGCGAGGTATTGGATAAATCTGAAAGTACCAGAGTTATTAGGTTAAAAACTTTGGTTTGTGACGAGAAAGAAGATATAGCCGTAGAGGGGGAGGCTTTAATTAAAGTCGGGTTGTAAATTTTGTTAGGTAAAGAGATAGTTTCAAATTATGAGATTCAAAAACAAAGTTATTCTTATTTTAGGGGGCACGGGGCACATTGGTTCGGCCGCGGCCGCGGCTTTTGAAAGAGAGGGCGCCAAAGTATGCCGCCACGGGCGATCCGGAAAATACAAAGCTGATCTAAGAAACGAAAAAGATATTGATGATTTGGTTTCTAGTGTATTGGCTGATCATGGGCGGGTTGATGTTGTGGTTAATTCGGTTAGCCATCCCGTTAAAATAAATAGTTTTGACAAAAAAACATGGTCCGATTTTAAGGATCAGTTTCTGGTTCAGCTGGGTGGCGGTTGGGAAGTAATACAAAGATTGCTGCCGGGCATGAAAACAAACAGAGAGGGGAGAATAATAAATATTCTCACGTCTTATGCCGTCGGCCAGCCGCCTTCTGGTTTAGCGGATTATGTCACGGCCAAATATGCTTTATTGGGTTTGACAAAGGCATTGGCTAAGGAGTTGGGCAAGTATGGAATTACCGTTAATGCAGTTTCGCCCAGTTTAATAAAAAACGCTTTTTCTGGTGGCGTGCCGGAGAAGCTCTTGGATTTGATCGTTGCCCAAACGCCGTTGGGCCGTTTAGCCACAGCGGAAGATGTTGCCGGTAGCGTGTTATTTTTGGCTTCCGATGAGGCCGCTTATATAACTGGACAGAATATCGTCGTGGCTGGCGGAAATGCAATGCTATGAAATTAAATCAACCAAGGTAGTATATAGTAGCACGGTCTAGCGTCCATGACAAAGAATATTACTAACATAGAACCTAATTTGGCTGATTATGATAAAACCCGTGCTAATTTCTCTTGGGAGGATTGGCATAGGGAGTTTTATTTCTATAACCATGGCAACAGGGTTAACTATGCCTATGAGGTTACCAACCATCAAGTGGAGAAGGGCAACGGCGGTGTGGCGGCGATAATAGAACAAAGGGCTGACGGAAGCATCGACAGGATAACTTACCGGGGATTAGCCCGGGCCACCGATGTAATTGCCGGCAACCTCAAGTCTCTTGGTTTAAAACCCGGAGAGAGGTTTGCGATCTACGCCCCTAGATCAATCGATTATGCGAAAGTACTTTTGGCGTCTGTAAAATGCGGCGCCGTGGCTGTTCCTCTTTTTGATGCTTTTGGCCCGGGCGCGATCAAGGATAGAATTAATGATTGTTCAGCCAGCTGGATTTATGTTGCCGGTGATTTGTTCAATAATGTGCGTCTCGGGGAATTACCTTCTCTGAAGAAGGTATTAATGAATAGATTGCCGGCCGGGCTTGAGAAAACCAAGAGTGATGTTCGGTTTGTTACATTGGCAGAGCTCATGAGGGGTAAGGTTGGTTGGGACGCAGTTAGTTTCGGGGATTTAGAAACAGCCTTTATTATTCATTATACCTCCGGCTCCACAGCTAAGCCCAAGGGTGTGTTGTTGGCCAACAGGACCATGGTGGGCCATTTGGTTACGGGACTATATGTTTTAGATTTGCGGCGGGGTGACAGGTTATGGAATACCGGCGATCCGGGCTGGATAACAGGAATGGTTTATAATTTTTTTGCACCTCTGTTACTAGGTGCTACTACTCACATATACCATGGTCCTTTTCATCCCCAGGGTTGGTCTAATTTTATGAGAAAGATGAAAATAACGGTTTGGTACAGCACACCTACGGCTTTCAGGTTGCTCCGTTATTATAATGCGCCAGTAAACAGAAAAAATACTCCCTGTTTGAGGCATATAGTCAGTGCCGGTGAGCCGCTTAATTCCAGTTTGGTTGACTGGACCATGGAAAATCTTGGAATTCCCATACATGATTCTTGGTACATGACGGAAAATGGGCATCAGCTTATAAATAATTACCGCTGTCTGACGGTTAAAAAAGGTTCCATGGGCAAGCCGTTTCCGGGAATTGAGGCCGCGATTATTGATGAAAAATGCAGAAAGTTGCCGGTCGGAAAAGTTGGGCGTCTGGCTGTAAAAACTCCCTGGCCCGGTTTAATGAAAACAATCTGGAATAACCGTAAAAAATTTGATTCCTATTTTGAGAAAGGATGGTATATATCTGGAGACATGGCATATCGGGATAGGGATGGATATTTTTGGTTCCAGGGTCGGGAGGATGACATGATAAAAAGCGCTGCCGAGAGAATAAGCCCCTTCGAGATAGAAAATATCTTGGTTTCTCATCCGGCTGTTGGGGAGGCGGCAGTTATAGAAAAACCGGACGACTTGTATGGGGGAATTGTTAAAGCCTTTGTGGTGCTAAAACCAAATTTCGCTTCTTCGGAGTCTGTCAGGGAAGACATAGTAAGACACGTGAGAGACAATTTATCCACTTCTCAAGTCCCGCGAGAGGTGGAGTTCGTGGGTGATTTGCCAAAAACAAGGAGTGGTAAAATAATGAGACGGCTGCTAAGGGCCAAAGAAATGAACATGGATCTCGGCGATGTTTCTACATTGGATACGGAAATGAAAACAGATCTTAAGTGAAACCATCTCTTAAATATGAAGCAGAAACTCGAGAAAATTTTAGGGAAAGTTTTTGGAGTAAATCCAAAGAGAATCACAGACAAAACAAGTCCAGAAAACTTGCCCAGTTGGGATTCTTTTAACGGTTTGGTTTTGGTGCGGGAGCTGGAAAAGAATTTCAATATTAAGTTGGATGTTGAAGAGATGGCTAAGATCAAAAGAGTGGCGGATATAAGAAGATTACTGAAACGTTACGGCCGTCTTTAGTTGGCGCGCGGCTATGCGCAAAAGCGGTTTGTTGAATAGTTAAATGTAATTTGTTAAGCTTGAGTTTGCAGTTTATGAAGTTCTTTTCGCACCCACATAGGAGGGAGCCCGGATGGTTAAGGTTAAGCATGGGCAAGTCTTCGCTGCCAGAATGGATGACGCGGTTTTTGTTGACCGAAAAATAAAATTAATTGCTAAGGAGGTTTGGGATGTTATCAATCAGGAGTTAGAGGTTGATCTCGAACCAGGTGATTTGGGGGAGCATATCATTACCGAGGGTTTAGGTGATCTCTCCGATATCACGCCGGGGACGTTCTTGCTGATCGGAGACTCGATTGGATTGTCCTTGCAGGTACAAGAAAGAGAGCATCTTGAAAAAATCGAAGGGTATCACTCTGGTCCTAGTGTTTGCGGAGCGGTTTTGATAGCTGTTGTAAGGAGAGGTCTGTATTACAGAATTAAACCGAGGGATGTTATAACAGCTGCGTAAAAGCAAAAGCCGCGGGTGGCGTGTTAAAATTAAACACGCCATCTTTTTTCAACACTATTACACCACTATTACACCAATAGAAATTATAAGATGTTTGTTACAACTTACCAGAATACTGATTTTAAGATCTTTTCTGAATATATAAAATCGGTTTTTAATCCTAATTATATATTAGGCTATGAGAAATATCTTAAATGGCAATACTCCGATTCTTTGTATCTTCTTAAGGCCGGAGATCAAATTGCGGGCCATTTTGGCTTCAGAGATATTTCCTACAAAGTGGGAGAAATGGTAAAAAATGTACGGGTGCTGATGAATCTGTTTGTTTTGCCTCAATTTCGCGTTTCGGGCGGGGGAGCGATACTTTCTGGGAAAGTTTTTGACACCGCTAACGCCGTTATGGTTTCTGGCTACAACCCGGCTCTTCACGGTCTCGGCGCGCACCTGATTTCGGGCTGGAAAGCCGCCGGCAATCTTTCTAGGTTTATGGCCGTGCTGAATCCTAAAAATCCCATGCTGGCCCAATATAAGTCGTCCTGGGCTAGACCCGTTCGCAAACGGCACAGGGGTTGGGTGGTGGATTTGGGCATTAGTGACCCGGATGTTTTGGAACGGGCCTGGCTGGAATCTAGGTTCAATTACCGATTGACCGTTGAACGCAGCAGCAGTTATGTGAAATGGCGTTTTTTTGATCACCCCTTTATAGATTACCGGGTTTTTGTTTGTTTTAATAACGGGTCGCCTCGCGGTTATTTGATTGGTCGGATAGAGGGGAATAGTGTTTTCAAAATAGCTCGGATTATAGATCTGGTGGCCGTTGAGCCGGCTGATTACTGCCTTATAAGCAGTTTTATTGATTGGGCCGGACAGGAGTTTTGTGACGCTGCGGATTTCATGTTTTCTGGAAAGGCGCACCGGGAGGCTTTACGGGATGTCGGTTTTTTTGATGTGTTGGATACGGATTTTGCTGATTTTCCGATACTTTTTAGTCCGATTTCTAACAGGAAAAATTTTATCAACATAGCCTATAACCTGGAATTTGGTTTAGGAGAGTGTTACTTCACCAAGGCCGACGGCGACCAAGACAGATATAATCCTTATTAATCATGACCAAGTTGGGATACGGCATTTCGGTTTTTTTCCCGGCTTATAACGAGGAGGAAAACATAGGTGATCTTGTTTTAACCGCCTATCGCTATCTTAGGCGCCGGTTTGAAGATTTTGAGATTTTGGTGATAAGTGAAGGCAGCACCGACAGAACCAAAGAGATTGTCTTAAGCCTAAGCCGGAGTATTCCCAGCTTGAGATTATTATACCAACCACGGAGTTTTGGTTATGCCGGCGCCTTGAGAACCGGTTTTAGGAACGCCCGCAAAGAGCTTGTCTTTTACACCGACGGCGATAATCAGTTTGACATAAACGAGCTGGATAAGTTAATTCCCCTTATAGAAACTCATGGAGTGGTAACGGGTTATAAAATCAAACGTCATGATCCGCCAGTGCGCCGTTGGGCCTCGTGGCTGTATAATTTGGCCATGAGGCTATTTTTTGGACTAAGGCTCCGAGACATTAACTGCGCTTTTAAGCTTTACCGCCGGGAGGTGATTGAGAAGATTGATTTCATTCCTAGCCTGACCCAGGGAGTTATCAACGCCGAGATTTATGTGAACGCTCTGGCCAATGGTTATAAAATAGCCGAGGTGGGAGTTAACCATTACCCGCGCGTTAAGGGTGTTTCCGGAGCAGAGTTGGGGCGGACGCTGGGGTTTGTTAAACCAAAAATTATCTGGCTTTTTTTAAAGGACACTTTGAGTTTATGGACAAAAATTCACCTAAGAAAAAATTAAAGGCGCTGGTTAGCGGCGAGGCCGGAATTTTCAGCTCCAACCTGGTTGAGGTTTTCTTCGACAAAGGGCACGAGGTAAAGGTCGTTAATGATTTTACGTATGGTTTTCGGACGTTTGTTGATAAAAGCGCTAAATTTCATCGTGGTTCCATAGCCGATGTTAAGCTTTTAGGGAAAATTCTGCCCGGGGTTGATGTTGTTTTCCACTTGGCCGCCACGGCCACCATAGCCTTTTCTCTCAATCAGCCCGAAAAGTATTTTGAGAATAATTTCATGAACGGGATCGTTCTGTTGGAAGCCATGAGGCGAGCCGGCGTAAAAAAAATAATTTATTCTTCCAGCGGGGCTGGCTACGGCCAGCCACAAAATCCTTATGTTAAGGAGACCACTCCAACGGAGCCGATAAACCCCTACGGTGCCTCCAAATTGGCTTTTGAGCACGCCCTTAGCGCTTACTGCAATTCTTTCGGCTTAGAAAGCGTTTCTCTTAGATACACCAATGTTTACGGACCGCGGGATGAGCAAAAATCCAGCACCCGCGCAATTTCGCGCTGGATCAGGTCTGCAATTAAAGGTGAACCGTTAATTTTGTACTGGGCTGGTAAACAAACGAGAGACTATGTCTATGTTGAGGATATAGCTAGAGCCAATCTTCTGGCCGCGGAGCGTGGCCGCGGTTTAAAGGTTTATAACGTGGGTTCGGGCGAGGGTATAATCATGAAAGATATTGTTAAAAAGTTAGAGTATTTGTTCGGCCGCAAACTAAAAACCAAGGATTTGGGTGAGCGTAAGGGGGATCCCAGTATTGTGATAGCAGACATTTCTAAAATCAAACAGGAGCTAGGCTGGAAACCACAGATGGATTTTGACGCTGGACTGGCTAAGACCGTAGATTATTACCTAAATCACGCCATTAAATTATGAAAGCTCTGGTCACTGGAGGGGCTGGTTTTATCGGTTCCAACTTAACCAAATTTATGTGCGATCAAGGCCACCAGATAACGGTAATTGATGATTTGTCTTCCAGCGGCCGCAAAAAGATTGACCCGCGAGCCAAGCTGGCTATCGGATCGGTTGGCGATTCTAAATTGATGGAAAAACTTGTGCGGGGCCAAGATGTTGTTTTCCACTTAGCCGCCACCGGGATTATCAAGTTTTCTTTAGAACGGCCGGTTGATTATTTTAAGAATAATGTTATGAACGGAATTGTTTTATTGGAAGCCATGAGGAAAGGGAATGTCAATAAAATGGTTTATTCTTCCAGCTCTGGCGCTTACGGCGAACCAAAAAAAATTCCCATAAAAGAAGACTACCCCAAGAACCCCATCAACCCCTACGGAGCGGCTAAGCTGGCTTTTGAGAATGTCTTAAGTTCTTATTATCATGCTTATGGGATAGAAAGTGTTTCCCTTAGATATTTCAATGTCTACGGCCCCGGCGATGAACAACGGCCGGCCACGCGGGCTGTGCCTAACTGGATCAAGTCGGCACTTAAAAGCAAACCTCTAACTCTTTATTGGGGCGGCCGGCAGATCAAGGATTATGTTTTTGTGGGAGATGTTATTAGGGTCAACCTCTTGGCGGCCCAAAAGGGCAAGGGTTGCCTTGTTTATAACATCGGTAGCGGTGTGGGCAGAAAAATGATAGATGTGGCCGGGAGGTTGGAAAAAGTCTTTGGCAAAAAATTAAAGATAAAGCAAATGGGCGACCGAGCCGGCGACCCCAATATCTTGGTCGCGGATATCAGCAAAATCAGGAAAGAGTTGGGCTGGAAGCCGGAGATTAGTTTTGAAGAGGGATTAGAGAGAACCATTGAGTATTATGCCCAGAGTCTCATTTAGGTATCTCGCCTTAGTTCTGGCGGGCGTATTGTTAACGGGTGTGCTGTATGTGTCCCCCCAGATTTTAATTTTAAGACAGGTTGAAAATAGCGGGGGTGCTTTTGCGCTAAGACAATTTGTGGAATTTACCGACGAAGTTCATGGTTATTTTCCTCGGGCTAAAGAGGTGGCTGACGGCCATTTTCCTCCCAGCGATCTTTTTCTCGGCAGCGGAGCTCCAATCGTGCTTAATCCATTGCCGCCTTTGTTGTTTGGGGCGTTAATATTTTTATTTGGCGACATAACCCGGGCCTACTTCGCCGCCCAGTTTATTTTTTCGGGATTATTATTTCTTTTGTTTGTCTGGCTGGGCCGCGAGATTTTTAACGGTTCCCGGTTTGGATCAGTAGTGTTAGGTTTGGTGGGCATTTTAACGCCCATAGCTTTGCATCTGCCGCGAGCTTTTTTTGGTCTGGAGAACTTTCTTAATATTGTGGCTAAAAATTTTTTCCCTTTGGTTAAGACACACCTGGGAACCCTGTTTTTTTCGCGCATAGACGACCCTTTGTTGACCTATCTTTTTTATCTGCCCGCCATTGTTTTACTGCTTAGGTTTTGGAAAGATCCCTCCCGCCGCGGCGTGGCCGTGGGCGCTGGTCTTTTAGGAGCATCCCTGATGTATGTCTATTTCCATTTTTGGGTCTATTGGATTGTTGTTTTGGGACTATTGGGCATCATCTGCATCTTGTTAAAAGAAAGGAACAAAGATTATTTTAGCGGGTTTAGGTGGTTGCTGGGGGCTTTCCTGGTAACGGCTTTGCCCTACGGTGTTAATTATTTTAACTTTTCAAGGTTGCCGTCGTCGGCTGATTACCTCTTGAGATTGGGTCTAGAATCGGGCAGAATTTTTAAGCCCGAGGCCATCCCTCATTTTATTGCCTATTCCGTTTTGGCGGTTTTGGTTTATTTTGTTTATTTTAGGAGGGGTCTGTTTTTAAGGGCGTATCTGTTTTGGAGTTTTTTGGTTGGGGCGGTTGTGGTTTGGAATATTCAGTTTGTGATTGGATACGTGCCTCATTCGGATCATTGGCCCCGGGCGGTCAGCCCTCTTATTTTCGTAATGGTGGCTGGTTTTTTAAGCGAGGCCGGCCGGGCTAGGTTGGTTAACGGCCCAAGGGTGCGTAAATTTTTAGTGGTTGGGTTGGCGGTTGCCAGCTTGATGATGGTTTCTAAAAAGATAGTTAATGCGGCTTCATTTTACGCCGCAGACGGGAAGATCATACATTCCCAGTCTTTGTCTTACGGCCTCAAATCTGCTTTGGGATGGTTTGATAATCCTATCAATGTCCCGGTGGAATCGCGGGTGCTCTCGCCCTCTTTTCTGACATCTATTTACATGCTTTCTTTTACTTCGGCCAGGCCTTTTCTAGCCACCGGTGTTTTAAGTTTGGCCCCCAATGCCGAGTTGGAGGAGAGATATTTAACGGCCAATAAAGTTTTTGGGGTGGAGAAAAATGTCTTGGCCGCCAAGCTTTTAAGAAAAGACGAGGGAATCTGCGTCTCTGACTGCGGTTACCCGAACTTGAGTGATAATCTTTTTGGCGATGCGCCTAATCTCTACGCTAATTATTTTAGATTGCAGGTTTTTACCGATTATGTAGATGACTCCGGATTTATTACCCGGAGTAAAGTCAGAGAATTGGTTTCTCGTTATGAGAGCCTGGGCGCGGAACTTGATCCGGCTGATTTGGAAACAGATTTTGTTTTTGTCGGCTCTTGGGAAAAGCAGTTCAGCCATATTGATTTGACGTCCAATCCGCGGTTGCGGCTGGTGTATAGAAATCCCGAGGTTGCCATCTTAAAAGTCGTCAGGGACAAACGTTGATGGTTTTTGAGTAATGAGGATAACAAAAGTGTGTTAAAAAATTCTAGGTCTCTGTTGTTGAAGTTTAATAATTTTCTTAGGGTATTGCGCTTGCGGCGACTATTTGAAGCCTTGGCCGTGTATTGCGGGGGCAAGGTTTTAGACATGGGTGGTTATGATTTTTTTAATAAGGTTAAAGATAACAACAAAATAAAGTTCCAAGAGTGGGTCAACGTAGAATTGGAAGAAAATCTGTTTAGATCTGATGATCCAAGATATAAATCAGTAATTGGCAGAGGAGAAAATTTAGATTTTTCGGAGGGAACTTTTGACACCGTTTTAAACATCCAAGTTTTAGAGCATGCCTTTTACCCTATGAAAATGGTCTCCGAGATGTCGCGTGTTTTGAAATCAGGCGGTCATGGAATACTGTTGATCCCCCAAACGGCGCTTACTCACGACTTGCCAAATAATTATTATAATTTTACAAAGTTTTGGGTTATTAAAGCGATGGAAGAAGTTAATTTAAAGATAGTTGAGTTAAAACCTTTAGGCGGGTTATGGTCGACAACGGCATCACACCTTTTTCTGTTCTTTTTCAAAATTTTGAAATTGCCTTATTACTCCACAAAAAAAGACAAACGAAATATCTTTTTTTACTTGCTTCTTCCTCTGATGATTATTTATGCGACTATTAGTATTCCGATTTGCTTGTTAATGAGTTTAGGAGATTTAGTGGAAGACCCGAATAATTGGCTTGTTGTAGTGCAAAAACAATGAATGGGGAGAGGCAAGCCATCTGCTCATGTATTTTTGGTATCTACATTTATTGTTAAAAAGTTGGCGTTAGATTCTATCTCTTTGGGTTTCTTCGGGTATCTTTTTTCTGCCGAGGAAATAGATTATGGCCGCCACTTCAATGGAACTGGGAAAGAGGTAAAAAATCAGATCAAAAATTCTAAGTGGCGTTAAAAAAATCATTACGGCGTAGGTGGCAAACTGATATAAGCTTTTGGATATTAGAGATAACGGCAGGGGAATAAAAAACATCATAAATGTTATTAAAGCTGACACTGGTCCGCCCCTCATGCCTATTTTCTTAACTTCGAATTCGGAGAAATTGAATTTCAGGCCCTCGGCGCTTAAACGGCCATAATCGCTCGGCGAGGGGTGAAAAGGCATTAGAAAGGGAATACTGACATATATGTAACCTCCCGGTTTTATGACTCTGGCCATTTCTCTTATGGCCCGGTAGGAGTCGGGAATATGTTCCAAGGTTGATTCTGTTACGATCATGTCAACCGAGTCGTCTTTTAGGGGCAATTTGGTGGCGTCGCTTACAATATCTACATTTTTAAACGGGAAAATATCAACATTGATAACTTCAGGGTGGATTTTTTGCGTCCCCGATCCTATGCTTAAGATTATTTTGTTTTTGAATTCGTCGGCAGAGGGGTAAATTTTTCCTACGGCTTTTCTGGAAGAGAGCCCAAAGTAGGAAACACTGCCGATGGCGTAAGTAAGAAATTGAAACAGCCAGGGCGATTGTTTGATCAGCTCTTTGAATCTGTTTATGGGCAAACGGGCTTTTTCCTGATATTTTGCGTATTGTTCTTTAAGCTCTTGATCCAAGAGAAAAATAGATGAGCCTTCCATGGGGTAGTTATGGCCGCAGTCGCCGCACCTTAGTTTAGAGCCAGCTTGGCTAAGTCCATCTTTCTGACAGCTGGAGCACCGCAATATATTAAGAAATCTTGGGTCGTTGGTATGCATAAACAATTTCACTATGCTATCATACGGCCATAAAATAAAAAAGTTGTTTTTTTAAATGATTTGTGTTAGAATTTATGCTAGAGTTTCATTTCCACGTAAGAATGGAAAAGGCCTGTTCTTTTTAAAATAAAACAAGGAGGTAAACCATGAAAGAACCAAAGGTTCTACTTGTTTATCCGCCGCTTCAGTTTATGCCGCAAGAAGCTCCCCGGCCGGATGGGGGGCTGGGGTTGTTGTATTTGGCGGGCGCGCTGGAGGACGCGGGTATAGAGGTTGATGTGATTGATGCGACCTTGGGGGATGAGAACCATGATCTCGAGGCTACTTTTTACAGGAGAGTAGAGCAGGATAATGGTTTGATCCGTATCGGTCTCTCTTTTGAAGAGATCGCTGCGCTGGTAGCTGATAGGGGCTACAATGTCGTGGGTATTCATTCCAACTTTACTCCCCAAACCAGAATGGCTTTGGAAACCGCTCGGCTGATCAAAGAGGTATCTAAAGATATCCTAGTAATAGTCGGAGGAGTGAATGCGCGAAATTTGATAGAGTACTTTCTCTTATCCGGCCGGGTGGATTTTGTGGCCACGACCGAATCAGAAAAAACTCTGGTTAGGTTAGTGCGGCAGTGGTCGTTGGGTCTGAACCCAAGTGGCGTAGATGGAATGGCTTTTTTAAATGCCGGAACACTTGTGGTCAATCCACCGGCCCAGGCAAGCGTCTCAACCGATCTTGATGACTTGCCTCTGCCGCGATGGCATAAGCTGCCGCTAGCGAAGTACGCGCGCGTGGCCGGCCCGCACGGAGACATGACCTTGGTTAAGGGAAGGATGTATGCTCCCATAATGACCTCGCGGGGCTGCCCCTTTAGGTGCTCTTACTGCCATATTTCCGTAGAGAAGGAGAATCCGCAAGCCAGTGGCGATATTGGCGCTTTGCGGATCAAGTCGGTGGAAAGAGTAATTGAGGAGGTCATGATTCTTAAGCGCCTGGGCGTTAGCCGGCTGTATTTTGAAGACGACAGCCTTCTGGCACATAAGAAGCGGGTGGAGCAGATCTTTAGCCGCGTGGCGGGTCTGGGTTTGAGCATAGCCGATGTCAATGGCGTTAATCTGGTGCACTTTTTGAAGAGAGACAAGAGCACCGGCAAGTTGGAACCGGACCGGGAATACTTTGAGATCCTTAAGCAAGCCGGTTTTGATCATATCGTTTTTCCGGTGGAATCGGGCTCTCAAAGAATTCTGGATAAATACGCCACGGCCAAACTCAAACTTGCTACTATGGATGTGGTGGCGTTGGTTAAAACGGCGGTCGAGGCGGGTATTGCTTGTCCAGTTAACATGATGATTGGGTTTCCCGATGAAACCGAGGCCGAAATTAACCAGAGCGTGGAGTTGGCTAAAAAGCTGGTCGGGGCCGGTGCCGAGCGATGTGCCTTTTTTATACCAACACCGTTTCCGGGTAGTCAACTTTTTAATTTGGCTATGGCCGAAGGTTATCTGGATTCTAATTTTGATCCGGATAAGTTTAATATCCACCGTGTCGTCATGAAAAACACCAAAGTGCCGCCGGAGCGTCTGATTGAAATACGGGAATGGGCCTGGCGCACCGCTAATCCTCGCGATTATGTGGAAGCCAGGTTGAAGTTAAGTATCGGCGTTCTCAATCAGGGAGCGTAATTGTTCACATCTTTTCAAACGGGGTTGAAACACAACCCCGTTTTTTATTGTTTTATATTATCTGGCAGAATACCCTGCGTCTTGACGCAGGGATGAATGCCAGCCCGGAGTGAGTCCCGATCTTGTATCGGGACGAGCGGAGGATAATATATAAATCCAAGCACTTTTGCGAGAGTGTTTCGCGAAGCGAAACAACAACGATCTCGCAAAAGGGCGGCGGTACTCCCGTCAGGGAGTACCGCGCAGCTTGCCTGCCTGCGGTAGGCAGGCTACGGGGATTTCTATTAAAATCATTCTGTTATGTTTATCCCGGGTAGTTCTTTTTACAATTATTTTTAGTTGCCAGCGTCGAGTTCCTCAACTATCAAGGAGAAA
>CAZGLK010000001.1:73537-77981 GCA_964526375.1 uncultured Candidatus Saccharibacteria bacterium
TAGAACGCCTTTCCGAGTTTCCCTGGGTGGCGGGTCCACGGATTTGCCCTCGTATTGCCAGAAGTACGGCGGATTTGTCTTTGGAATGGCCGTAGATATGCACATGGATATTTTTGTCCGCCGGCCGGTTATCTATGAACGGATTGACCTGCAGTACCTGAACTTTGAGTCAGTGGAGAATGTTGAGGATGTTAAACATCCGATTGGCCGTGAGGCGCTCCGGCTGACTGGCGTTAACCACAGCGTCAGCATTTATTTTAAAGCTGACACGCCCATGGGTACCGGTCTGGGGTCCTCGGGCAGTTGTGCCGTCGGTTTGTTGAACGCCCTGTGGTCATTTAGCGGTGTCAAAAAGACCCAAGCAGAACTTGCGGAAGAGGCTTTTCAAATCACCCAGCGGCTGGGTTTACCCGACGGTAAACAAGACCCCTATTTGGCGGCGCTGGGCGGTTTTACGGTGCTGGAGATTGACTGTGATCAATCGGTGAAGTGGTACCACCCCGATATCAGCCCGCAGACGGTCCAAAGATTTCTTGCAAATATTTTGTTCTTCTACACCGGCGTGAGAAGGGAGAGTGTGGAGATTCTGCGCGATCAAAGCCGGGTCAGGGTTCTGGAGTTAAAACACAGGACCAAAGCCATTGGCAGACAGATTCTCGCAGCCTTTGAGCGCGGTAATCTAGACGACTTTGGGTGGCTGATGCGCGAGCACTGGCGGATAAAGAAAGAAATATCTGCCAGAATCAGTTCGCCGGAGTTTGACCAAATCTATGAGTTGGCGCTCCGTAATGGCGCTTTGGGCGGCAAACTCATAGGCGCCGGCGGCGGCGGCTACTTTATTTTCTACTGCCCCGACCAAGATGCTAAAGCTCGACTGAAGTCTTCTTTGGCCGGGATTGATTTTAAGGAGATCGCCATGGCTGTGGACTGTAAAGGCACCAGAGTGGTTGAGATTGATTTGTAAGTTTTGTAAGTATAGAGCGCTCCGAAAAAACACGGAGCGCTCTTATTATAAAAAAGTCCGCGAAATCTTGCGGACCTTTGTTATTGGAGTTATGAAATGAAATGATTCTTGATTATGCGGTAACCCCCGCCGCTTGCGGCGGTTGGGAGGATGTCATTACCGGTTTGGTAACTGGAAATTATGATAATAAATTATAGCAAAAAAGTCAACTTGGAAAGTTTAAGTTGTTATTCTATACTTTCTCAACACGGATAATGTCAAAAAATAACGTAATAACTAGAACACCCCACCGGATTTGTCTTACTGGCGGGACCGATTTATTGCCTTATGTTAAAAAGTTTGGAGGTGATTCTTTTGGAGCGACCATAGATAAATTTGTAACCGTGGAGATTTCAAAAAGAAATGATAACCGCTTTAATCTTTCTTATCCCGACGCTGCCGAACTTGTAGACGAAAAAGAAAAAATCAAAAATCCAATAATCCGCCAAGCTCTAATTTCTCACAAAATTTCCGAAGGTCTTAACATCAAATCCGTTTCCGATATTCCCCCCGGATCCGGTCTGGGTTCATCAGGGGCGTTCACGGTTGGGCTTTTGAATGCCCTACATGGCTTGAAAGGGATTGTTAAGCCGCCGCGGGACTTGGCCGAAGAAGCGGCTGATCTTGAAATCAATAAACTAGGCGCGCCCATAGGCAAGCAAGATCAATACATGGCCGCCTACGGCGGATTTCTGCATTTAATTTACAGGAAAGACGGCGGGGTAACTGTCCGCAGAATTAAGCTTTCTCACTCTGTTAGAAAAAAGCTGGAAACAAGATTGGTGCTGGTTTTTAGCGGCTTAAAAAGGTCAGCCAGCGAGATTCACAGTACCACCGCCAGAAGATTTGAGAGTTCTAAAACGATATTCGCCGACATCACAAACTTTAAAAAACGCGGCGGTGAATTGCGGGGTCATTTGGTAAACAACAGATTGGATTCTTTTGCCGGCGGTTTGCAAACCTTGATGGCGGCAAAAAAACAATGTTTTGTTAATTGCGCCAACGATAAATTGGAGGAGTTTTTAGACATCGGCTACGGCTTGGGTGCGATAGGAGCCAAGGTGGTGGGCGCGGGCGGCGGCGGATTTGTGTATTTTTATGTCCCCGAAGCCAGCCAACATAAATTCAAACAAGGGATAACTGTGGCCGGGGGCGATGTTTGTGAATTTTCTTTCACCAGGGCAGGCTCGAGAATAATTAGGTGATACCTGCCAGTTAAAGTTATATGCAAGCTATAATTCTGGCGGCTGGAGAGGGCAAAAGAATGAGACCTTTAACGCTCACTATCCCCAAAACCTTGACTAGGATCAAGGGCAAGCCGATTATTGATTACATTATGGAAGCTTTGCCCGATGAGGTTGGGGAAGTTATTGTGGTGGTCCGATATCTCGGGGAGAAAATCAGAGATTATCTTGGTTCTAATTTTGGCGGCCGAAAAATTGTTTATGTTGAGGGCTGCGGCCAAGGCACGGCCGCGGATTTTCTGCTCACCCAACCTTACACCAACTCCGACCGTTTTTTGGTAATCTACGGCGATGAGCTTCCCCGATCGGAAGATGTAGCCAACTGCTGTAAGTACGAATTTAGCCTCTTGGTTTTTAAATCAGATAACCCCACAGCCCATGGTCTGGTTATACTTAAAGACGGCTTGGTAAATGGCGTGGCAGAAAAACCCAAAAAACCGTTGTCTGACTTGGCGGTCAATGGTGTCATGGTTTTGGGACAGGAAATGTTTGACTACCGGCCGATTCCGGGCAAGGGGGGTGAGTTTTATCTCACTTCATTGGTGGACCAATTTGCCAAAAGCCACAAAGTTTATGCGGTGATGTCGGACGGGTTTATTGGCGATATTACCACACCGGCTGATATTGCCAGGGTGGAAGAGATGTTGTAACCTTTGCCTTGTCCTGGTATGGCAAGAAAGTTCTTTGATAAAAAGGAGGTTGGTGGTATGAACATTCCGGATATTTCTTGGCAAGACGACTACTGGGTGAGGCGATATTTTGATGCGGTGGTCGAGGTCGCATTGGCCTTGGGGAGTCAAGAGCCTGAAATCAAGAATTGTGTCTCTTTGCTCTTTAGCCTGTGGAAGCAGGAGAAATGGCTGTTTGTGGCCGGCAACGGCGGCTCGGCGTCTACGGCTACTCACTTGGCCGCCGATTTGGTGAAGACCGTGGTTGGCTCTCCGGGCCAGAGAGGGTTAAAAGCTCTGGCTCTGGCCGACAATATCCCTCTGGCCAGCGCCGCGGCCAACGATTGGGGTTGGGGCGAGGTTTTTAGGCCGGCCTTAGAAACTTACTGGCAGCCGGCCAGCGCTCTTATGGCGATAAGTGTTCACGGCAGTTCGGGCCAAGACCAAGCCGGCGCCTGGTCGCAAAATCTTTTGCGGGCTCTTAAATTTGCCAAAGATCACGGTGGCAAAACAATTGGTCTAGCCGGTTTTGACGGTGGAGTAATGAAAGAGCTGTGTGATGTCTGTATCATCGTACCGGCTGTCTCTACGCCCTTGGTGGAATCGTTTCATGTTGTTTTGCATCACCTTATCACCTTCCGCTTGAAGGCCATGATTGCTGACCATAACTATGTCAGTAAAGGAGGCCAAGGATGAGACAAGCTTGTTTCATTGACCGAGACGGCGTGGTAAATGAGTTGATTGATCGGGGTGAGTATGCTGGTGGGGACGGCCGCGTATTGCGCTATAGCGCCCCGTGGCGATTTTCGGAGGTTAGGCTTTTGCCTCGGGTCGCGGAGGCCCTGGAGTTGTTAGGGGATCTTGGATTGACCAGAATCCTGGTTACCAATCAGCCCGATATCACTTACGGCCGTCTGTCGCTGGAGGATCACGAAAAAATTATGGCCGAAACGGGCACCCTGCCCTTGGATGATGTGTATGTTTGTCCTCACCGCTGGGACGACGGCTGTGACTGCAAAAAGCCCAAGCCGGGCATGTTATTGGCGGCAGCGCGAAAATGGGATATAGATCTGGCCAGCTCGTTTATGATCGGTGATAGTTATTCCGATGTAAAAGCGGGTTGGTCGGCCGGCTGCCGAACTATCCTCATCCAGTCCTCGGTGAGCCAAGGGGTGGTGGCGCATTTTCATGCCCGGGATATTTTTGACGCTTCTTTGCTGCTGCGGTGGGTATTTCAAGAAGGATATGGAGGATAAGATGATACTTTTTATAGACACGGCTGACCTCGGTGAAATTGAGCGCTGGCTGGCGGCGGGACTGGGGGATGGCGTAACCACCAACCCAAGCCTGCTTAAGAAGGCCGGTTTTAGCGATCCGGTTGGGGCCTGGGTGCAGATTATCGGTTTGATCCAGAAGTATTCCGGCGATTCGTTGCCTTTGAGCGTAGAGGTTTTTAAGGACGATGCCGATGGTATGGTGGAACAGGCCAGGGAATTCGTGGCCGGACTTAACTACCCCGGCACAACCGT
>CAZGLK010000002.1:0-52938 GCA_964526375.1 uncultured Candidatus Saccharibacteria bacterium
TGCTCCGAATATACGCACAAGTAATTGGGTAACTAGGTAATTAAGTAATTAGGAGCATTCGGATAAATTTGTAGTTTGGGATTATTTTATCAATGTTTATCACTCTTTTATATCCTTTTTCTGTGGAAAAACCTTGCTAAAATTGCCAAACTAAAAAGCCGTCAAGTGGTATAATTATGAGAAGGGATTAGCTTACTAGCTTCCTAGGCATTAGGAGAAATGATACACACCTACAAAGACCTGATAGTATGGCAGAGATCGATGGAATTAGTCGTGGCTGTTTACGAATTGACCGAACAATTTCCAAGGGAAGAAATATTTGGTTTGGTTTCTCAAATGAGACGAGCAGCCGTGTCTATACCATCAAACATCGCTGAAGGCAGGCTAAGAGGTTACCGCAAGGAATATAAGCAGTTTTTGCTAAATGCTTTTGGGTCAGGCGGCGAGTTGGAAACACAAATGGAGATAGCTAAAAGATTGCCCAAAACAAGCAAATTGGATTACCGCAATGTCGATCAGCTACTGGACGAAACCATGCGCATGTTAAATTCAATTATCAATAAACTAAAGCTGCCTAGCGCCTAATATCCTAGTAAGCTAGTAAGCTATAAATATGCGTTCTAAAAAACACTTTCCTTGGCTCATCACTGCGGTTTTTTTGGTCGGCCTTATCGGCGGGGCTTATTTGGTTTTGCGAAGCAGTGTTAGCAAAGGCGAGCTGACCTACTCCACTCCGCTCTCGCAGGGCAAAAGCAGTGATGAGCTTTTGGACGAACTCTTAAAACTTAATCAAGCCGAGCAAGACGGCGTCTACATTCCGCCCGAAGACAAAAACCTAACCGAAGGATTTCTTAAAGAAATCATTACAGAGGGCGGCCAAAGCCGGCTAAGCCCCGAAGTGGTGGCCAGCGACGACTTTTTTGTGTCCACCATTCTGCCCTACTTAAAGTCCAACCAAATAGAACTCTTCCCGCCCATACCCGACTCGGTCTTAAAAATCGCGCTCGACAGCCGCGCCAACAACCAAAAGTATTTTAAGGATACTGAACCCGTTTTAAGCCGCGTGTTTAAGGTAATGCAGGCAGTACCCAAGCTGAATGTTGAAAACCTAAACGATTTTACCGTGCGAGGCGATCTGCAAGAAAACATCGCCGAGCTGGCCGACACCTTCCAAACGCTGTCGCGCGCGGCCGTGCCCAAAAAACTTTTGCCCCTGCACAAAAATGTTCTGTTAATGAATTACTCTCTGCAAAAATTCGCCGAAGCTTTGGCCAACAGCCAAGAAGATCCGTTAAAATCCCTGCTGATAATAAACGAACACGAAGCCCTGGGGGAGTTTTGGAGAGATACTTTGTTGGAATACGATCAAGCCTCAAAGCAATAACCAAGATACAAGGCGCAAGGTACAAGAAACAATAACCAGGCAAAAAATTTCTAATTCCTAATATCTAATTTCTAATCAATGCCTGATGACAAATTTGTTTAATTGAAATCCAAAACTCAAAGTTCAAATGTCAAATCAAATCCAAAGCCCAAAGTCCAAGAAGGAATATGATCTTGCAGAAAGAACAGCAAAATTCGGGGAAGACATAATTGAATTTGCGGGCAGCCTGCCAAACACGCCAATCAACAAACCTCTTATAAGCCAGTTAGTCAGGGCAGGGACAAGCACCGGAGCAAATTACATGGAGGCTGATGCCGCAGAATCTAAAAAAGATTTCCAGCACAAAATAGCCCTGTGTAAAAAAGAATCCAAAGAAACAATGCACTGGCTAAGAATGACCGCCAAGGCTAATCCCTCAAAAATGGCAGCCTGCAGAAAACTGTGGAAGGAGGCCCACGAACTTGCCTTGATATTCTCTGCCATATTGCGTAAAAAGTAATTCTTTGAGCTTTGACATTGGTTTGAGTTTTGGATTTTGAAATTTGATATTTTCTTCTTCGCCAAAGAATATGGTCAGCCGTCTTAAAAAACTCTTTTCTATTATAACTCTGCTAGCCATTTTGGGTTCGGTTTTGGTTTCTCCTTTTTCCGTAAAAAAAGCCGATGCTTTCCTTGGCATCCCTGATTTCAACATTACTCTTCAAGATATCCCGCGCGCCCTTAAATGGATATATGACAAATTTGGCAGAGTTTATATTGAACAGCTGCGCAAGCAGATGATCCGCCAGTTTCAAAACGACATGGTTAACTGGATTCAAAACGGCGGCCGGCCCAGGTTTGTAGAAAATTTTATGAGGAATTTAGGCCTCGCACACGAACGGGCCGCAGGCCAGGCTTTATCTGATTTGTTTAGCGCCGAAGGAGTGAATATCTGCTCGCCCTTTAGAGCCAGCTTGCAGGTTCTGATCGCCACCCCGCCAGCCCCAGAAGCAATTGACGTTGGCGTAAGTTGTACCTTGGGACAAATCAGAGGAAATTTAGATTTGGATAACGGACTTAGAAACTTCGGCGAGAGTTTTGCAGGTAGCATTACTGACAAAGAAAGCGGCTGGAGAACCTGGTTCAAACTGCACGAAGCAAACAACACCCTACCCGGCACTTATTTAAGAAGCAAAAGCTTCGTCAGCTCCAATGTTGCCAAGCAGGTAGAGGGCAACAAAGCAGAAATCGTCGCATCCGGAGGATTTTTAGATCAAAAATTCTGCCTCAAGGCAGTAAAGATGGCCGTGGTCGTTGATAACTCTACAGAACCCCCAAACGTTCCCAAAGTTTTTACAGTAGACCTCCGGCGCAATGACACGGCGCTTGAAAATATCGAGGTGATAAGGCTTCAAGAATTCCTCAATAAGTACATGCGTCTGGGCATTAAAGAAGACGGCATTTTTGGGCCGGAGACGGAAAAAGCGGTAAAATCATTCCAACGAAAACTGTTTCTGGAAGTAGACGGCGTGGTCGGGGCAGAAACAAGGCAAGCTTTGGATGACGTCAGTTATAGTTTGTCGCCGGCATCTCTCCAAGAAGCGGCCAAAGCCGTATCCTATGAATATGAAACGGTTGATTACAGCGGAGAAAACCAAGGCAGCGGTATTTCCATGAACGATTTGCCGCAAAACGAAAGGTGCACCGAGACAAGAACCGTCACTCCCGGATCTGTCATTGGCCACGAAATTACCGGCAATCTTCAAAAAACCGGCATAGACAGCATTATTAACGCCAAGGAATTAACCCAATTTATCAGCGCGGTAATAGACGCAATGATCAACCGGGTTGCCCGTGAAGGCTTGTCCTTAATAAAAACCGGCCGGGGTTCTTGGAGTAAGCCCAGAACCAGCGGGGGAACGCAGCAAGACAAAAGTAGAACCAGAACAGCGGAGGATATTCAGGGGTTAGAAGGTCCGCAAGCGGCTGAATTGCTAAACATGGTAATAGATTTTAATGTTAACACCCAAAAACTGCAAAATGACTTAGGAAAATTGATCGCTGGGGAAAACAAAACAGAAAGTTTCGCCACTCGGCTTGATCTTTTGTTTACGGACAAGGTGTCTGTTTACAACACCACTGCAAATTCCTGGACCCCCCGTCTTTGCGCCGGAGGATTTAGAGGTTTTGTTGACGGCTGCATGTACGGCTCCGGAGCGGAAAAAAACCTTAACATAGAAACAAATAATCCTGGCCCATATCTGGCGAACAAAATATTTCACCAAAAACTAAAAGAAAAATGGGAGCTAGTGAGTAATCTGTTTAACGGCGTTAGCACGGAGACTCTTATTACCGGCGCAACCATGAACGGTGAGCTGGCCAAGTCCAGTTGTAGAGTTCCGGATGTAAGAATCACTCTTACCCCTGAAGACGAAAATCATCTGCCGTTTTACGACGGCGAGGGCACGACTTTTCAGTTGAAAGACAGCAAGGTTACCAACTATACGGGAGAGCTTGCCGCGGCCGTAAAAATCAATGCCGCTACATTAGAAACAGAGACTGGTGCAGTGGCTGGTTGGGAAACTTATCTTCCTAGCGCCATTGGCATGGCTAATACTGAAATCAGCGCCAACGATAATGCTGCTGCCGCTTACGACGGCCTTATAACCAAACTAAAAGAACAGAAGGATGCCATTAAAAAAGACCTTGATTACGCCCAAGACATTACTCCCAAGATTGTGCTTTACGCCAGCATTCTTATGGACTACGACCGGGCCGGCAGAAGTAAGGGCCTTGGCGGCGAAAACATCAACCTTGTTGGTAAATTCAAAAACTACGCCGATGCTTTGAACAACCGCTATAAAATCACGCCGGAAAAAGCGGCGGCAGTATTGAGTAGCCCCAGGTGGGTTGAGGCAAGACTCTCTGTAGGAACCGTAACCAGCGAAATCGCGCTTGATGTAGCTAAAGAGGAATTATTAAATGCCCAAACAGCCACCCGCAATGAATGGTTAAGAATTCAACGAATAATAAGCGCCGCCCCGGATGCCAATCCCACAATTGGCCCGACAAACGACCCCGCTACCGGTGATCCCCTCACTGTTGACCCTACCCAAAAAATCAGAGCCATAGAGAAAATCCCCATAATTGAAGCCGCCGTTCAACTCATTGAACAATCTCTTTTGCCCGCTGAAGCCGATTCTACAGATAAACTGCGCGATCCCATAGAGATTGGCCTTAGCCCGTCGGAGGCAGTGGGGCAAGCCATGGCCAATCTGCCCGACGGCCATAAATACAAACTAAGCCAAAGCATTGAACAGCTAAGCAATGAGCTGGAATTGCGGGATTCCCAGATCAGCCGCCAAAAATCGGAGGCGGGCAATGTTTTGGGCAAATTTGAGGGCGACCCTATTATAAGAGCCGAATTCGGCGTGGAGGGCGGCGACAGCGAATGGGAGAGATATTTTAAAAACCGCTACCAATATGCCTATGTAGCTTTTATTTATGACTACTATAAACATTACTTTAAATGTGAGGAGGGTGGCGGAACATCGAGGGTAACCCCCGGAGTGAGCGGCAATAGATCGCCGGCCCCCAAACCCTTAATAGAGTATAAAAGTTCGGGGTTTTCACCAAACTCTCTCTCCATCTCCATAACAGCCGGCTCGACCGTAACTTTTAAAAACAGCTCCGCACAATCAATAACAATCAGTTCAATAGGTGACTTTGCGCCCAGCGGCTGGTCAAATATCTCCTTAGGTATTAGCAGCGCCGACAACACGCGAGATTTTACTTTTTCAAGTGCGGATCGTTACAGATTTAAAACCGATGCCAGCAATTATAGTCTAGAAGTAAGTGTTAATAGATGATTCGCCCACAAAGTCGGGGGCAAGGTCAAACATACATTAATGACCACTAGATTATTCGAGCCACGAAAGGCAGTGTTGCTGTTGGTCCTAACAGCCTTGTTTTTGCTCGTCCCGCTAAAACCGGCTTGGGCGGTTTTTGATTGCATCACGGATCCGATTGATTGCTTCACCGATATTGTTTTGGTGGTTATAAACCTGGTGGTTGATTTTGTTGGTCTGGTTTTAATCGGCATTGCGGCCTCCGTAGTTAATTTTGTTTTTAATTTTCAGGGCTTTATTAAGGTGCCGGCGGTGCAGATCGGCTGGACTATGACTCGGGATGTTGCGAATATGGCTTTTATTTTAATAATGCTGGCCATGGCTTTTGGCACTATTTTGCGATATGAAAGCTATGGCTGGAAAAAGCTTCTGCCAAGATTGGTTATTATGGCGCTTCTTTTAAACTTTAGCCTGCTTATTGCCGGTGCGGTTATTGATGTCGGAAACAGCTTGGCCAGGTTTTTTATTACCGGCGGAGGAGACAATGATGTGGGAGACTTAATAATGACCTCCATTAGGGCCGGCTCCATTGCCCAGTTGCGAAATAATGTCAGCGCTGGCAGCACAGGCACCGCCGTCGGCTCCGCCCTTAACTCCTTAATTATGGCATCTGTAATCCAGCTTATTTTTTATGTGGTTATTGCTTTTTTGCTTTTTGCTTTAGGTTTTATGATGATCTATCGCATTGTTCACTTATGGGTTCAGATTATTATGGCCCCCTTAGCCTGGGTGGGCTGGGCAATTCCTTTTGCCAGCGGATCAGCCAAAAAATGGTGGACCAGTTTCTTGCAATGGGCGTTTTTTCCGGCTTATGTTGGCTTTTTTATTTTTTTAGGAGCCTTGGTCGGCTCTACTTTAGGAGCCACGGATTTTAACCTCTTTGCCAAAGATGTAGGTGGTTTTTGGGACTGGCTTATTCCCACCACGCTTTTTTCCACCATAATGCAATTTATTGTGGTAATTACCATTCTCTTTATGGGCCTGAACAAAGCCAATAGCTGGGGCATAAGCGGCGCCAAAATGATGGTGGCCGCGGCCGAAAAAGGGCAAAAGTGGGCCAAGGACCAAGCTAAAACTTATGGCAAACGAGCTGCCGGGCGTCTGGCGGAAAAAGCTTTATACAAAAAAGGTGAGGGTGGCAAGAGAACCGATTTAAGAGAAGGCTTGCAAAGATTAGCTGGCACCGGCTACGGCGTTGGCAGGGTTGTTGGCCAAGCTCTGCGTTTGCCCACGGCTTTGATTGAACAACGCCAAAAACTAGTCAAGGGGGCCGAAGACAAGCTAAAGGGCAACTCCACGGCCACATTAAAGACAATATTTGCCGGCTTGGATGACATGGCAAAAGCCGCAATTTTGCGAGTTCTGGCCGACCGAGGCGATCTGGAATTTGTCAGCGAGGAAACCCTTATTGACAGAAAATTTAAGAAGGCGGGGTCAGACAAGAAATTCAAAGACCTTTCTGACACAGAAAAAGAGGCCGAACGGGCCCAGCTTACCGAGGAAGAAAAGAGAGAGATCGGCAAAATCAATGAGGACAAAATGGGCGGAATAACCCAAGCCCGCTTTGAAGCGGCTCTAAAATTTAACGGCACGGCGGGGCTGGATAAAGAAATACTGAACGCCGCCCCGCAGTTTGCCGAAATCGTCGGCAAGAAAATAAAGGATGTTATTGAAAAAATATCTCCTGCCAATGCCGCTAAGATACAAGCTGGTTCCTTACAATTGCCGGAAGTCCAACAGGCTATTAAGGAAGCCCTAATGAATAATAAGTGGGACGGGAGTCAATTAAGCAGTATCGGCCAGAAAAATCCCAAGGCCTTAACCGATCTTATGGAATTTTTGGACAAGATGAGCGATGAAGAAAAGAGCAAGATGGCTAAGAGAACCCAAAATTACATGAAGGCTGGCGGCTATATTACCTTTACGCCTACGCCGGAACCTACGGCAGAACCTACGCCGGCACCAACACCTGCACCAGCTCCAGCTCGCGGCGAGATATAACATCTAAACACACAAATCATGGCACAACTTACTCCATCATTAAAAGAAGAAATAATGAGCATAAAAAATCCAGTTATCAGGTCGCGCTGGCAGAGGTTTTTTGTTATTCCGCAAGACTTACAGCAAGCTTTGTTTGGCGAACCGTTTGCTGAAAATGTTTGGGGCATTACCAAAGAAAAGTACGATCTGCCCGACGCCAGCGTGAGCGCCGTGGCCAGAATCATCGGCCTGATATTTTTGGGCGAACTGCCCATTAAAAATTTTATTGTGGCTTTAAGGGACAACCTTAAAATAGACGCGGCCAAAGCCGCGGCCATCGCCCAAGATATCAACGCCGCTATTTTCCAGCCGGTCAGAGAAAGTTTGATGGCGGTGCACAACATACCGCAGACTAACGCGGACTATACGCAGACCAACGCGGACAACAATCAGCGCAATACCAATAATATCAACCAAGTTCCAAGTTCCAAGTTCCAAGTTCCAAACAACGCACCGCCTCCCGTATCGCTAGACGAGCTCGATAAGCACAACCCCACCAACGATCCGCGATCCAAGATCCAAGATCCAAGATACAAGACACAAGCCCCCAAACCCTACCAAGCCAAACAAACCGTTTACCTCGTGCCTAAAAAGAATGTGGTGGATTTAAGAAACATCAAGAGAAAGAGGTATAATAAGAGCAGGTATGAGGGGTTTTTCAGCGCGTAACTCGTGAATAAGGAATTAGGAATTATGAATTAGGATATGAATTAGGAATGGTGTAAATTATGAATGAATACGGAAATCCAAGCAAAATACAATCATTTACTGATTTAGACGCCTGGAAAGAAGGGCATAAACTGGTTTTAATGGTCTATGAGACAACCATGACTTTTCCCAGAGAAGAAACTTTTGGCTTAACAAGTCAAAAAAGACGCTGCGTGGTATCCATAACTTCTAATATAGCCGAGGGATTCAGCCGACAATCCTACAAAGAAAAGGTGCGGTTTTACTCCATGGCGCAGGGATCGGTAACGGAGCTACAAAATCAGCTACTTATAGCCAGAGATGTTGGTTATGTACCAACCGACAAATTCCAAACAATCGCAGAACAGTCAGTAAAGGTTCATAAAATAATCAGTGGATTGATCAAGAAAACAAAAACGCTGTCTTAATTCCTTATTCCTAATTCATTATTCATAATTCATGCAATATCAGGTTCCCCAATTCATAGAACTAGAAGACAAAATCGTGGGGCCGCTCACCCTAAAGCAGTTTGGCTACATTGCCGGCGCGGGCGCGATTTGTTTTTTGTTCTTTTTTACGCTCAAGTTCGGATTCGCCCTGTCTTTGTCGGTGCCCGTGGGCAGTTTGGCTTTGGCTTTGGCTTTTGGCAAAGTAAAGGGTACCGCCATGCCGCGTTATTTGATGTCCATGATCGGATTCGCGCTTAAACCGCAGATGTACTTTTGGCGGAAATGACAAATTTCAAAGCTCAAATGACAAACCAAATCCAAAAAACTAAATACCGGCTTTGAGTTTTGGGTTTTGAGTTTTATTTGACATTTGGATTTTGACATTTGTAATTTCTATCTTATGGAGTCTTCCACCCACCAACTTATAGATGTCCAAACCGTGCGCGATAATGTGGTCGTGCTTAAGAACAAAAACTTAAGGGCGGTGTTGGCCGTTTCCTCCATAAATTTCGGCCTAAAGTCGCAAGACGAACAGCAGGCCATTGTGGAACGCTTTCAAGACCTCACCAACTCGCTGGACTACAGCCTGCAGATACTAATCCAGTCGCGCACTCTGGACATATCCGAATATATGGCTTTTTTGAACGAGCGCGCCGAGGTCCAGACCAACGAGCTCCTAAAGATTCAAACGGCCGAGTATATCAGTTTTATCAATGAACTTATAAAACTTTCCAATGTAATGTCTAAAATGTTTTTTGTGGTGGTGCCGCTTAACAAGGCTTTGGCCGCGGTGGAAGGATCAAGCTGGTTTGGCAAAATTCCCTTCTTAAAAAAACAGGAGCCCGACGGAAAGATCAGCGCCGCCGACTTAAACTTTGAGGCCTCCAAAAACGAACTTACGCAGAGGGTGGATCAAGTTACCAGCCTGCTCAGCGCCATGGGCCTGCGGGCAATACCCCTGGAGCGCGAAGAATTGATTGAGCTTTTGTACACCAGTTACAACCCCGGCGCGGTGCTGAAGCAAAAGAATATGGAATTGCTGATTGCGACGGGGGAGGAAGCTAAGAAAGCAGAATAATGAATTTTGATAACATAATCCAAAAAATCCTAATGTATCCTAATGCTCCGAATGAACCAAAGTAATTGGATAACTAGGTAATTAAGTAGTTAGGAACATTCGGATGAATTAGTAGTTTGGGATTATTTTATCGACCTGCATATGTCCTTATTCAAAAAAACCGAAAAGCCAAAAACCACCCAGCCGAGTTCGGAAACGGCCAACCAAAACCTGGCCGATGTTCTGGCTCCGGCCGCGGTTAAGGTCAGCCCGAGTTTTTTGCAAGTGGGCGAAAAGTTTTCGCGCACCATTTTTGCCGCCACCTACCCGCGCTATTTGAGCGTCAGCTGGTTTTCGCCGGTAATAAACCTGGACCGGGTTTTGGATGTAACACTCTACATTCAACCGGCCGAAACTGGCCCGGTGCTAAAGCGGCTCACCAAAAAAACAGCCCAAATCGGCGCCCAAATATCCGAAAAAGAAGAAGGCGGCTTCATTCGCGACCCCATGCTGGAAACGGCTTACCAAGATTTGGAAAGCCTGCGCGATCAGCTTCAGCAGGGCACCGAAAGGTTTTTCAAACTGGGCCTTTATATTACTTTTTATGCCGATTCGGAAAAAGAACTGGGCGAGACGGAAAAGAAACTAAACACCTTAATGGAATCCAAACTTGTTTACACCAAGGTGGCCGTGTTTCAGCAACAACAGGGTTTTAATTCCACCCTGCCGCTAAATTTGGATCGCTTGGCCGTCTACAACAGCCTAAACACCGGGCCGCTCTCCACCTTTTTTCCGTTTGTTTCGGCCGATTTAACTTCCAACAAGGGCGTGCTTTACGGCCTTAACCGCCACAACAACGGCTTGATACTTTTTGACCGCTTCTCGCTGGAGAACGCCAATATGGTGGTCTTTGCCAAATCGGGCTCGGGCAAAAGCTACACCGTTAAGCTGGAGGTTCTGCGCTCGCTGATGCTGGGCGACGAGGTGGTTATTATTGACCCCGAAAGCGAATACAAGTATTTAAGCGATGTGGTCGGCGGCACATTCACCAGCATCTCTTTAACCTCGCCCCACCACATCAATCCTTTTGACTTAACCGAACCCCGCGAAGATGAAAGCCCAGCCGAAGCTCTGCGGGCCAACATCATCCAATTATCCGGCCTGTTAAAAGTAATGCTGGGGCAGTTAACGCCCGAGGAAGACGCCATTATTGACCGGGCTTTAAGCGAAACTTACGCTACGCGCGACATCACCATGGAAAACGACTGGCGCGGCAAAACCGTTCCTTTAATGAGCGATTTATACACCGTGCTAAAGAATATGGCCGGGGCCGAAAAACTGGCCGTAAGATTGGAAAAATTCGTCAGCGGCTCTTTTTCGGGCTTTTTAAACCAGCCCACCAATGTGGCGCTTAACAATAGTTTAATGGTTTTTTCCATACGTGATCTGGAGCCGGAATTGCGACCCATAGCCATGTACATTCTGCTGCACTTTGTGTGGAACTTAATTCGCGCCCAAAGGAAAAAAAGGATCATGGTGGTGGACGAGGCCTGGTGGATGATGCAGCACCCCGAAGCCGCGGCCTTTTTGTTTAGCATCGCCAAGCGCTGCCGCAAATACTACCTGGGGCTGACCACCATAACGCAGGATGTGGAGGATTTTATGAAATCGCCCTTCGGCAAACCCATTGTTACCAATTCTTCCCTGCAAATTTTGCTTAAACAATCGCCGGCGGCCGTGGACATAGTGGCCCAGACTTTTAATTTAACCGATGCGGAAAAGTTTTTGCTTTTGGAATCCAATGTGGGCGAGGGCATATTCATAGCCGGCCTAAAACGCGCCGCCATCAAGGTGGTGGCTTCCTACACCGAAGATCAGGTCATAACCTCCGACCCAGCCCAGCTTTTGGAAATAGAAGCGGCTAAGAAAGAATTGGCAAACACTACCAATTACCAATAGTTACGAATATACCAATGGATTAAAGTAATTATTAGTAGATTAGTAACTATTCGTAATTAGTAGGGAATATGTGTCCTATCAAGACGAATTAGAGGAATTAAAACTAGAGGGTATTGAAGAAGAAGACATTGAGGCGGCCAAAAAAGGAAGTTTGGATGAGCCGGAGTTCCCTTTTTTAATATTTACACTCGCCGTAGCCAAAGATATTGTTGATTGGTTGAGCGTGGAAACGGTCGGGTTAATAGGCTCCCTTGTAACTCTTGTTGTCGCACCTATAATGTTCATTCACTATCGCGGTAAAGCCAGTCGGATTAAAAGAACAATATACAAGAGAATGGCCACAGCTGTTATTGCCAGCTTGATACCCGGCGTAAATGTTATCCTCCCAGAATGGTCTTTGTTTGTGATAATAGCCTACTCTAAAGATCGCTCTCAGGTTTTGAGGATTATAGACTTTGCCGCAAAGTTTGGGAGGTCGTCAAAATTATCCCCAAAAACAAGCTCAAAATGATCAGGAAAACAATTTTTACAATTTCAACACTGATCGGTTTAGCCCTTGTTGTTATTGTCGGACTTCCGATGTCCGATACGCGGGCAGTCAATGATTCTCTTGTACCAAATCTGAATGACCCGGAATTGGAACAGGCCTTAAATACCGTCAGACAACGACAAACAACGCCAAACCCTCGACAAGAAGACCCGGCCGCATCGCCAGACGAAACAACCGCTGTCAGCGCCGAGGATTTTAGAAAACTTCAGGAACTTTTTCAGGCCCTTGATCAAAATTCTTTGCTTGGGCAAAACAGACAAGACGGCAATGATTTTGAGCTGGATTTAATATGGAAAACCAATACCTTGGTACCTTATGACTATCCCGGCAAGGCTCTGCCGGGCGCTCTCTCTGCAATAAGTGTTTATGCCTTAGCCAATGTGCCTAATCCGGAAAAGCTGGAATACAACTGGATCGTAGACGACGCTTCTTCTTATCGCGAAGGCCCAGACCAAGTTGGCATAGGACAGAGCGTTTTTAACTGGATTACTTTTGTGGTGCCAAACTATACCCACAGAATTAAGGTATCAGCTAAAGACCCGTCCACGGAAAAAGTCTCCTCTGCCTCGCTTTCTTTTAAAACCCAGCGGCCCGAAGCATATGTTTATTTTAAGCAGAATAACAACTATAACAACTTGTCTCCGGCAAGAATGAGTTTTCTGCCGGACCAAGAGCAAATGTTTTTAATCCGTCCGTTTTATTTTAACGCCGCAAATATCGCTGGACTTGATTTTAACTGGTATCTGGACGGCGAGAAAATTGATGAGTCTAGCGCCCAGCCGGATATCTTGCCCATCCACATCAGTAAAAGAACAACCCTTGGCACCCAAACCAATATCCGTTTGGAGGTAATAAATAAAAGCAAAAGCCGCAGCGCCAACGAAAGGGTGAATGTAAGAAGAGACATTAGCGTGGCGGGGGAATAAAAAACAAAAAACAGCCGTGATATCAACCAGCAGGCCACGGCGAGAGTGGATATAAATGTTACACAATGACAAATTTCAAAGCTCAAATATCAAATCAAATCCAAATGACTAAATGACAAATTTGAATTTTGGGCTTTGGGTTTTATTTGACATTTGGATTTTGACATTAGACACTAAGAAAAAGTATTCATGAAAAGATTTTTATTGATAGCTATCGGTGTCGCTACAACAATAATGCCGCTTGTATCTTTAGCTTTGGAGGTTGATTTTCCTTCCATTGCCGGCCAGGCGCCGACCGATTCCTTTGGCCCGGCTCAATGGATCAGTTACATTTTTGTTTTTAGCTTGGCTGTGGTGGGCCTGGCCATAATTTACGCTCTGGTGCGGGCCGGGTTTTTGTGGATGACCGCGGGCGACAACAGCGGCAAAATAACAGAGGCCAGAGACTGGATCAAGGGCGCGGTGATTGGTTTGGTGATTCTGGTGGGCTCGGTGACATTTTTAAGGATGATAAACCCGCAGCTTGTAACTCTAAAAAACCCGCAAATTAAAATCATCGGCACGCTGGATTATTGGAAAGCGCTCTTTACCGGAGGCAGTTCTACAAAATTTTGTACCTACTTCTCCAAGTGCAAAGAGGGTGAGGGTGAGTGTGTTAATCAAGCAGGAGAGATAGTGAATGAACCCGGTGAATTCGGGATATGTGACGCCGAGGCTGTGGGTGTGCCACAATACCAATTAGTTCGTGAAACAAAAATAGGTTCAGCTTGTTTTGGCCACCTAGAGTGCGAATCTGGGTTTTGTTCTGGTTTTACAGCGGCACCACCACGAAGCGGTACTTGCCAAAACCCACCTTTTGATCGACCGGCATTGAAACAAAATGGCGAGGTGTGCGAAAACCATAATGTGTGTCAATCTGGTGTTTGTAATGGCTATGTCGGCTATCCTTTTAAAACGGGCATATGTGCTGATCGATCAGTATTGAAAGCGGATGGCGAGAATTGCACAAAAAATGATGTGTGCCAATCTGGTTTCTGCGCCGGTTTTAATGCCTATCCTTATACTGTCGGTGCGTGTGCGGAACGACCGGCCACATAAATATAGAGTTATGTTTGTTTGTGTTTAAGTTTTGTTTTATATTTTCTGGCAGAATACCCCCGCGGCTTGCCTGCCTGCGGTAGGCAGGTTGCGGGGATTTCTATTGTTAGCTGTCGCCACTCAAACCGTGTCCCAAAAAACCAAAAAAATCCTAAAAATAACTGCTGTTGTTCTGGTAATAGTTTTTATCGGACTTTTGGTTTATTATTTCTTTTTTGAAGAAAAACCGCCCAAGATTGGCCCAGTAGGCGAGGGCGGGCTACCTCCAGTAGTAGAAGAAGGAGCGCCCGGAGCCAAACCCAGGTTAATAGCTCTAACGGAAGAAGCGGTTTTAGGCGCTAGTTTAACCTCCGATAACAAGATAAACTATGTGGCTTGGGATGGCGCAATTAAGCAGATAGATTTTAACGGCGAGAGCGACGAGAACCTTGGATCTATTGCGGTTGAGCGCATTGGCAAGGTTTTGTTTTCCAGCGACGGCCAAAAAATAGCTCTTAGTCACACCCTTCCCTCCGGCACCAAGAGAATCTTAATCTATGATCTCTCCAACCGCGTGCTTAAAGCCCTGCCGCAAAACTCCGTTTTTGCCGCTTTCAGCCCTAATGCCGGCGAAGATCGTTTAATTTATGGTTTGTTGGAAGGGGTTAATACCCGGCTGATTTCCTCTAACATCGCTGGCACCCAAACCCAGGCCATTACCAGTGTTAAAATTCCTGATCTAGCAACAGAATGGACCCACAAAGATTTTCTAACTCTTAAAACCAAACCGTCTGGTTTAGCTTATGGCCTTTTGTATACTCTGGATCTTAAGACCAAAAGGTTGCAAAGGGTTTTTGGCAACGTTTACGGCTTAACTTCTATTTTTTCACCCTCGCACACCAAAATTTTGTACTCCCAGACCTCTGACCGAGGTTTTGATTACAAGCTCGCTGTTTTAAATTTAACCCAAAAACAAAACCGCGAGCTTAGTATTTTTACCCTGCCCGAAAAATGCGTTTTTGCCAAAGACGACCGAACCATATTCTGTGCCGTTATTCTAAGCCAGGAAGACCATATTATGCCAGACGACTATTACAAAGGGTTGGTTGATTCGGAGGGAAATGACATCCTTAAACTCAACCTGGACACCCGCCAACAGGAAAAGGTCATTCACGCCAACATAGACGCCGCTGACTTATTTTTATCACCCGACGAGACCTATCTCTTCTTTATAAACAAAATAGACGGCAGATTATATCGCTTGATGTTGGAATAGGGTATAGGGTATAGGGTATAGGAAGAGATTCGGGGTATCTTCTGATTTTACCCTAGTGGCTAAACCCTAACCCCTATACCCCATTAAACTGGTTTGATCACCACCCTCCTCTCCTCTCCCTCACCCACGCTTTGGCTGGCAACTCCTTCTATTTTCTCCACCGCCAAGTGCACAATCCGCCGCTCGGCGGCGCAAAGAGGCGGCAGTTCCGCTGTTTTTTTGCTCTCCAACACCTCAAGGGCGGTGTTTTTGGCCAAAGACGTTAAATAGTCCTCGCGCTCTTTTTGATAATTATTGATGTCCAAAACAAAATTGCCCGGATAAAAAATATTTCCGGTTTTTTTTGAAACCATCAGCAAAAGTATGTGCTGAAGAGCCCGCAGGTTTTCGCCGCCGTGGCCTATTAAAAACCCGGCCTCGTCCACAGTGGTATTGACCTTCAAGCCAGCGGTATCGGCCTCAACGCTAATCCGGGCTTCTACGCCCATAAAGTCCAGCAGCTCTTTGGTTAAGTTTTCAGCTATTTGCGCCGTCTCCATAAATACTAAGATAAAATAATCCAAAGCTACAAATTCATCCTAATTATCCGAATAGATTTTATTAGGAGCATTGGGATATATTAGGATTTTTGGGATTATGTTATCAATTTTTATGTCTGGGGCGCATAATAGCATACTGCTGGATAATAGTAAACAAAGTGGTTACCAGCCAGTAAAGGGCCAGTCCCGAGGGCAACTTCCAAGAAATTATAATCGTCAGCACCGGCAAAAAATAAAGGGTCTGTTTGGAAATCGCTTGAGCCATGTATTCGTCTGAACTTTTGGGCACAGAGGGCAGTTTCTTTTTGGGCAAGATCATTTTGGCCTGCCAAAACTGGGTTAGGCCCGCCAAAACAGCCAATATTTTATTGGCCCGGGAAAGATCAACCCAATTTAGGGAAATGGGATTGATCGCTCCGGGGTTAGCCACAAAAGGGTACAGCATTTCCAGACTGCTGTTGTGCAAACCCTTCAAAAAAACCTGGTACAGGGCTATTAAAATGGGCAGTTGAATTATTAAGGGCAAACAGCCCGAGAACGGATTAACCTTGTTGCTTTTGTAAAGCGCCATCAGCGCCCGAGCTTGTTCTTCTTTGTTGTCTTTGTGTTTTTCTTGAACGGCCTTAATTTGGGGCTGCAAATCCTGCAGGGCTTTTTGAGATTTTATGGCTTTTTGCGACAAGGGCAAAAAGACTAACTTAATCAGCAGAGTCAGCAAAACAATGGCCAGGCCAATGTCGGAAAAGGCGATGTTATAAAAAAAGACCAGCAGGTTGAACAGGGGACGGTAAAGAAGTTCGTTGAATAGGGAAACCATGTTAAAAATATCAAATTTCAAAGCTCAAATGTCAAAAAGATTATTTTGGATTTTGAATTTTGTTTGATATTTGGATTTTGACATTTGGATTTATTTACTCAAACACACCGGCTAATTCTCCTCAATGTTAACCATAATCCCCTAACCACACCGTATCGTCCAACAGACTGCACGCAGTATTCCGAACAAGTCGGCTGGAAACGGCAACCCGGCCGCGTGGCTCCATACAAATTAAAAATGGGCAAAAGATAGATAAACTTAAACAGCCCCCGTCGGGGCGATAATGTTTTTTGGTACAGTTTGACTATGTTAATGACTATATCTCTCATGAGCCGATAATTCTTTTTCGGGCTGTTTGAAACATTGCCGCTAAATCAGATTTAATGTCACCAAACTTTTGACCGACACCGCCGGGTTTAACCGCAACTTTAATATGGCAAGCTTTAGCCAGATCCGGAGCCAGCTCTCTTACTATAACCCTGACGCGGCGTCTAATTTTGTTGCGATCCACCGCCAGCTTGGCCATTTTCTTGCTTACGCTTACACCTAATTTACCGACTCGATCGGTTGGCTTACGACTTAAAACAACATCAAACCACAAACCATTCACCCTCATAGCGCTAATCTCTTTCTACCCTTAAGCCTGCGTCTTCTTATGGTATTACGGCCGGACTTGGTTGACATCCTTTTAAAGAACCCGTGGGTTCTAGCTCTTTTCTTTTTTTTGGGGCGATATTTTGTTGTCTTCATAACAAACCACTTCCTACCAATTACGAATAGTTACTAATCTACCAATCAAGCTTACAAGATTTATTAGTATATTCGTACCGATTGGTAATTAGTAGGGGATAGATTATTTTATCAACTAGTTCTAGTGTACCAACAACCGGCAAAAGATACAAACACAACGAGGATTGGTTGATGTAAAACAAAATCCACATTTCCTCAACAACTTATCCACATTAATAGGGTTGTGAGTCAAATTTTTCTTTACTTGGCCGTGTGATATAATGACCAGCGAACAAAAGTTCTCACCGCTACCGATCAAGTCTGCTTAAGAGGTGTTTGCGTTGGGTAATTAAATTAAAAACCTAAAAACAAAACAAGGCATGGATAAAGACGAGCTTTGGCAAACCGCTTTGGCGGAAATAGAATTAACTCTGTCAAAAGCCAATTTTGTTACCTGGTTCCGCAACACCTCCATAGCCCACAAAAAAGAGGGTGTGGTTTTAATATCCACCCCCAGCGCTTTTAACAAGGAGTGGTTGGAAAGCAAATACAATCTTTTGATTCTTAAAACATTGCGGGGTCTGGCCGGAGATGTTAAAGAAATAAAGTTCGCCATAAAGCCGCAGATAGAATCTGAAAGAAAAATCGCGCCGGCCAGAAAAAGAGAGTTTGGCCTGCCGCTATTAGCCGACCATCAGCTTAACATGGCCGACTTGGTTACCCCAGACAAAGAAACCAATCTTAACCCCAAATACACTTTTGACTCTTTTGTGGTAGGCTCTTCCAACGAACTGGCCCATGCCGCGGCGGTGGCTGTGAGCAAACAACTCGGCACCACCTACAACCCCTTGTTTATTTACGGCGGGGTGGGTTTGGGCAAAACCCACCTTCTGCAGGCCATTGGCAACGCGGCCGTAAAAGCCGATGGCAAAATAAAGGTGCGGTATGTGTCTTCGGAAAAGTTTTTGGGTGAGCTTATCAACTCCATCCGCGGCAAAACCGTTGATAAATTTAAAGAGGAATACAAAAAAATAAACCTGCTCATAGTTGACGACATTCAATTTCTGGCCGGCAAGGAAAAAACCCAGGAGGAGTTCTTTCACATTTTTAACGAGCTTTACCAAAAAAACAACCAAATAGTGCTTTCTTCCGACCGGCCGCCCAAAGCCATAAACACCCTGGAGGAGCGGCTGCGCTCCCGTTTTGAGGGCGGCATGATCGCCGACATTATTCCGCCCGATTATGAAACCCGCATTGCCATATTAAAAAACAAAATGGCGGAAAGGGGGTTGGGCGATTTGGGTGAAGATGTTTTGTCTTACGTGGCCAATATGGTAACTAAAAATATCAGGGAGTTGGAGGGCGCCTTAAACAGAATATCAATGCTGGGCCAAACAGCCAGCCTGCCGCCAAGCCTAGATAAAGTCAAAACCGCCCTGGCTAACATCAACCACGCCAATACCGCCGTAAAAACAACGGCTAAGGCCATAATAAAAGCAGTGTCGGAGTTTTACGACATTAAAGAAGAGGATTTGATCAACCAATCCAGAAAAAGAGAAATAGTTCTGCCGCGCCAAATTTGCATGTATTTGATGCGTGAGGAGTTAAAGAGCTCCTACCCCTTTATTGGCGAGAGATTCGGCGGCCGAGACCACACCACAGTTATGCATGCCTGTGATAAAATAAACAAAATCCTGCAAACCAGCGAGGGTTTGAGCGACGAAATCAGCACTATTAAAAACAAAGTCTACGAATCTTAAAAAGTATGGATATGGTGTGGAATTTGTGTTCCAAAAGCAGGGAATTGTTTTAATAACGCCACAACATCGGAAAAACAAAAATACCCCGGTCAACCCCTTATCTACACAAAATACCATTGAAATAAAACCATTAGGCACATTATTTGCACACCCGAGAAAGCGAATATTTATTTTGTTTAAACGGGTTTAACAACAATCAAAAACTCTTGTGGATTAATAACTAATAATCAATAATAAAGTTTAATTTAATTAATTTAATTATTAGCTTATGAAAGTTGTCTGCGGCACCCAAAAACTTAAAACAGCTCTGGATAATTCCGAAAGAATTTTGACTCGCCATTTAACCCTGCCGATTCTTAACAACGTTTTGATTCGGGTTATTAATAACGGTCTAAGAGTTGTTTCAACCAATTTGGAAATGGCGGTTAGTTCGTGGTTTCCGTGCAAAATTGTAAGCCCCGGTGAAACCACCGTACCCGCCAAGGTTTTTCACGCTATTATAGCCGGCTTAAATGCAGAAAAAATTGATTTGGAAACAAAAAAAGACAACTCTTTGAATATCCGCGCCGATAATTACACCGCCGATATAAAAAGCGAAGACGGCAAAAATTTTCCCATAATACCTCATCCCAAAAACGGCTTGGAAATTAAAATAAAAAGCGGTGAAATAATCAAAGCCATTGGGCAAACGATTGGTTTTGTTTCAAATTCCGAAACCAGACCGGAAATAACCGGCGTGTTGCTTGCCAAAGAAAAAGGCGAGCAGTTTTTAAGAGTGGTTGGCACCGACAGTTTCAGGCTTGGCGAGAAAAAGATCGCCGTTGGGGGCGATTTAAAGAATGTGGAGTTTTCGGTGATTGTTCCAGCCAGAACGGCCGCCGAAATTATTAGGATATACAGCAACGAAAACGAGGAGTTAAACATTGTTTTGGAAAAAAACCAGATATACTTTGAATCCGGCAAGGTGGAGGTTGTTTCGCGGGTGATTGAGGGCAATTTCCCCGATTATCGCCGCCTGATTCCCCAAGAATTTAAAACCCAAGCCGGTTTGAATAAGGATGATTTTGTAAAAACTTTAAAGTTGGTAAGTTTATCGTCGGGGAGAATCAATGACATCAGCCTGTCTTTTTTACCCGGCAAAGATGCCCGGGTTAAGGTTTTCTCGGCCGACCCTGATTTGGGCGAAAGCAGTTCTTTTTTGCCGGTGGGTTTGTCTGGCGAAGGACTATCAGCCAAGTTTAACTGGCGATATTTGGTTGACGGTATTGGAGTGGTTGATTCCGACAAGGTGGTGCTAAGTTTTGTTGATGAAACCAAGCCCTGCTTGGTTAGACCGGCTTCTGATGACGGGTTTTTGTATTTAGTAATGCCGATAAGGTCTTGATGCTAGGGTTTTAGCTTATTAGCTTATTAGGACGCTAGGGAATTAATCTGTGGAAAAATTAATCCTAAAGCCTAATATCCTAGTAAGCTAGTAAGCTGCCTTGAGTGGTCACAGCAAATGGGCTCAAATCAAAAGAAAAAAGGCCATAACCGATGCTCAAAGAAGCCGGCTGTTTTCTAAATTTTCAAAACTGATTGAGGTGGCGGCTAAAAACAACCCCGACCCTAAAACCAATTTTGCCCTGCGCTCTGCGGTGGAACAGGCCAGAAAAGTCAATATGCCCGCGGCCAATATTGAGCGGGCCATAAAAAAAGCCTCTGCGGCAGGGGGCGAGGAGCTGGAGAATATAATCTACGAAGCTTACGGTCCGGGCGGCGCGGCCATAATAGTTGCGGCGGTAACTTCAAACAAAAACAGAACCGTGGCCGAAATAAAACATATCTTGTCGCAATACGGCGGCAGCTTGTCGGGCCCAGGCAGCGCCATGTGGCTGTTTGATAAAAAAAATAACGAGGCGGCGGTGAGGTGGGAGCCCAAAAACATTCTTAAAATTAACACCGAAGACGAGGCCAAACTGAACGACCTTTTAGACGCACTGGATGAAAATGAGGATGTGGTGGGGGTGTATACCAACAGCGAATAAATATGTTTTGATAAAATAATCCCAAACTACAAATTTATCCGAATGCACCAAACGATGAGTTTCTGTTCGGAGCATTAGGATACATTCGGATTTTTTGGATTATGTTGTCAATCTGTGATTATACTTGGTATTGACCCCGGCACCAACAGAATTGGCTGGGGTGTGGTTGAAGAAAGCGATACCGCCATCCGTTTTGTTGATTGCGGCTGTGTTGAGTTTAAGACTAATACTGACACACATACCAATTTGGATCGTCTGCATACCTCGGTTCGCAAACTAATCAGCCAACACCAGCCCGACGCTGTGGCGGTGGAGAAGATATTTTTTTTTAAAAATTCTAAAACAGTTATTGGGGTTAGCCAGGCTAGGGGTGTGATTTTGCTGGCCGCTGCCCAAACCAACACACCCATCCGCGAGTTTACTCCCTTGCAGGTAAAACAAGCGGTATCGGCTTACGGCCGAGCCCAAAAGAAAGAAGTTCAAAAAATGGTTCGCCTCATTTTGAATTTGGACTTTGACCCAGCTCCGGACGATGCCGCCGACGCCTTGGCTGTGGCCATTTGTGCCGCCCACTCTGTTGGAATAAGGAATAAGGAATAATGAATTATGAATTAGGACGGGGGATTTACAAACCCGTGATTCATGATTCGGGATTCATGATTCGCTGTTTGGGTTGGGGATAAATCAGCATTGACCCGCAAGCCATAATAAGTAAAATTAAGCCAAGCTTAACAATAGGCGGCTACACAACCAAATTAAAAGGTCGTTTTTAAGGCGGTAACCCCGCACTAGATCCGCCAGCTGGCGGATCAGTACAGGGTCTGACAATATAATAAACATTATATGCTACACGCACCTTTAATAGATTTTGCCTACAAATCAGATTATAACGAAGACAACTCCGACGGTTTTGGCGGCAGCGACACAGATGCGGACGTCAAAGATGACACAGAAGAAGAGGATGTGGATGAAGTTGATGAGGTTGACGACGACGAGGATGCCGAGGATGATTTGGAGTAATACGATAAAAAGTAACTGAGTAATTGGTAACTAGGTAATTAAGCAAACTGGCAGTTACTTGATTACAAAAACCTCTCCCGATGTATATTGGGGAGAGGTTTTTAATTACCCGATTACCCAATTACTGAATTTACCTAACTACTTTTACAAACTTATGCTTGCCCACTTTTAGAACTACACCCTCGGGCTTAATTTTAACAAGCTCGCCCGGAGATTTAATAGTGCTGCCGTCCACATCCACCGCGCCGTCTTCTATCAGCCGCCGGGCCTCGCTCTTGGACGCGGCCAAACCAGACTCAATTACCAAATCCAGTAAAGATAGTTCCTCTGGCCCGGTTTTTATTGTTTCCAAATCACTAGGCGTGCCTTTGTGGCTAAAGGTGTTTGTGAAACTCTGTTGGGCCGATACGGCTTCGGACGGCGAATGATAAAGTTTTACTATCTCTTCAGCCAGGCGCAGTTTAAGGTCGCGCGGGTTAACCCGCTTTTGCTCTAAATCCCGAGCCATCTCTTTGACCTCGCTCCACCCAACTCGCGTGGCTAGCGTAAAGTAATCAATTATTAAACTATCGTTCAAAGACATAATCTTGCCAAACTGTTCCCGCGGCGGCTCGTTAAGGCCTATGTAGTTGTTTAAACTTTGACCCATTTTTTGCGAGCCGTCTAGTCCTACCAGCAACTCTATGGCCACAATGCTTTGCGGTTCCTGGCCAAAGTCTTTTTGCAGGTCGCGGCCAAAGTTTTCATTAAAAATCTGATCGGTGCCGATTACCGTAAGGTCGCTTTTTAGCATAACCGAGTCATAGCCCTGCAAAACAGGATAGATGGTTTCGTGCAGTTGCGTGGCCAGACCCTTCTTTTTTCTTTCGCGGAACATGTCGCGCTCCAAAACTTGGTCTGTGGTGAAGTGAGACATTAGTTTTAAAAGCTCCTCGGCCGACATATTGTCGTACCACTCGCTGTTGGTCCGCACCTCTAATTCTTTGATGTTGAGTATCTTGCTGATTTGGTCTAAATAGTTTTTGGCCGCGGCTTCGGTTTCTTGTTTTGACCGCAAAGTCCTTGTTTTTAATTTTTCAGTGGGGTCGCCAAAACGGCCGGTAAAGCCGCCGATAAGAAAAACAATTTTGTGCCCCATTTCTTGCAAATCCCTAAGTTTTAGGTAGACTGAAGCGTGGCCGAGGTGCAGGTTTTGGCCGGAGGGGTCAACCCCATGTTTTACGCGCAAAACTTGGCCCGAGGCCAGTTGGCGGCGGACATCTTCTGGGGTGATAATCTCTTTTACGCCCCTTTCCAAAAAATCCTCTATTTTAGCTGGTGATGTGTCTGTTTGAGGCATATAAACCGATCCGAACAACCCGAACTTTACCCGAATGACCCGAAGAGTTAAGCTCACTCCATTTGTGTCATTCGGATGCATTCGTAGCTTCGCATCGCATTATACGCAGTATAAGATATGTGCTATAAATAATCAAAGAGATTTAGGACATGGGCAGTGATTTGATCAAAAATGCCAACTCGGGACGGGGTCTGTTGAAGTTTATAATCGGCCTTGTTTTGGTGTTGGCGCTGGGGGGGCTGGCCGCCACCCTGGCGGTTTTTATTGTTTTTTCCAGAAACCTGCCCGACCCCTCCAATTTGGAGGATCGCAGTATTACCCAGTCAACTAAAATCTACGACCGCACTGGCAAAATAACTTTGTACGACATTCACGGCGAGGAAAAAAGAACCGTCATCCCTTTTAATGAAATTCCCCAAGTGGTTAAAGACGCTACTATTGTGGCCGAAGACCGAGACTTTTATAAGCATCACGGTGTTGACTTTAAGGCCATTGTTCGGGCGGCTTGGCAAAATATTATCAGTGATTCCCTGCAGGGCGGCTCTACCATTACCCAGCAGTTCGTAAAAAAATCCATATTGTCCGACGAGCGCACATTCACCCGAAAAATAAAAGAAGCCATTCTGGCGCTGGAGCTGGAGCGGCGATATTCCAAAGACGAGATACTTAATTTTTACTTAAACCAGATTCCCTACGGTTCTAACGCTTACGGCATTGAGGCCGCGGCTCAAACCTATTTTTCCAAAAAAGCCCCCGATCTTAGCCTGGCCGAAGCGGCTTTGTTGGCCGCCTTGCCCAAAGCCCCCAGCTATTATTCGCCTTACGGTGAGCGCAAAGCCGAATTATTAAAGCGCCAGCAGACAATTTTGGACAAAATGGCCCAGCTTAACTATATTTCCCCGGCCGATTTGGACAAAGCCAAGAAACTGGTTCTTGATTTTTCCAAACCGCAGGCTGGCCTTAAAGCGCCCCACTTTGTTTTTTACGTGCGCCAGCTGGTGGAAGAAAAATACGGCGAGGAATATGTAGAGCGGGCGGGACTTCGCATTATTACCACACTGGACGCGGATTTGCAGGACGCGGCCGGAGAAGCTGTGGCTGAAAGCGCCGAAAGAAATGAGGCTTCGGGCGCGGGCAATTCCGCCTTAGTGGCACTGGATCCAAAGACCGGCCAGATTTTGGCTATGGTCGGCTCGCGCGATTTTTTTGGAGACCCCAAGCCCGAGGGCTGCACCCCGGGGGTTGACTGCAAATTTGAAGGGCAGGTTAATGTAACTATCCGTTCGCGCCAGCCCGGCTCGGCTTTTAAGCCCATCGTTTACGCCACTGCTTTCAAAAAAGGCTACACCGATAAAACCATTCTCTTTGATGTGCCCACCGAGTTTAGTTCCGAGTGCAATTCGTCGGGCTATCCCTTGCGTTCGGGCGCGAAGTGTTATTCGCCCACTAACTACACCGGCAAATATACAGGTGCTCTGACCGCGCGCTCGGCTTTGGCCAACTCTTTGAACGTGCCTTCGGTTCAAATGCTCTACCTGGCCGGGGTGGACGATTCCATCAACACCGCCGAGGATATGGGTATAACCACGCTCAAAGACCGTTCCCGTTTCGGCTTGTCGCTGGTTTTGGGCGGCGGCGAAGTAAGATTACTGGAGTTGACTGCGGCCTACGGCGTTTTTGCTACCGAGGGCGTGCGCCACGCGCCCGAGGCCATATTAAGAATAGAAGACGGCAAAGGCAAAGTTCTGGAAGAGTTTAAGGACGAGCCCGTTCAGGTTTTAGACAGCGAAGTGACGCGACTAGTCTCCGATGTCTTGTCGGACAATGCCGCCCGCACGCCGGTTTTTGGCTCGCGCGGCGCTTTATATTTTCCCGACCGCCCGGTGGCGGCCAAAACCGGAACCACTAACGAGTTTAGAGACGGCTGGGCTATCGGTTACACGCCCTCACTGGTGGCCGGGGTGTGGTCGGGCAACAACGACAACACCCCCATGAGGCGCGACCCGGGCGCGGTTACGGCGGCGCCCATTTGGCATGACTTTATGGAAAAAGCTTTTGCCAAGCTGAACTTGCCGGCTGAAAGTTTTACTCCGCCCGAGCCGCGCGCGATCAGCAGGCCGATTTTGAATGGGGAGTGGTTTATCAACGGCGCCATCCACAGCACTCTCTATTACATTAACCGCGACGATCCCTTAGGCCCGCCGCCGGCTAATCCCGCCGCCGATCCCCAGTTTGCCAATTGGGAGGCTGGAGTAAGGGCTTGGTACGGTCCGGTGTTAAAACCGGCCCCGGTTCAGCAACCGCCGGCCGGCGAGGGCACTCCATCTCCCGCGCCCTCTGCACCAATTAACACCCCCGGTTGATGGAGAGGAGGCTTAGCCTCCAAAAGGAGGCTAAGCCTCCCTGAGCGAAAGTTCTTTAATTTTAAAACAAAGGAGGCACGAATTATGCCGACATTGAACCGCCGAGAGTTTTTAAGATGGCTGACCTTGGCCGGCGGCGCAGCCGCCTGCCTGCCGGTAGGCATGGCCTGTGGTGACAAATCAACCGGACCGTCTCAATCCGAACCAGACATTATGCTGGGGGGGTCGGAGACGGAGCTTGTTGAAACGGCCGGCGGGCAGTTTAACCGCTTGTGGGCTATGGCCCAAAACCCCGGCCGCGAAGTTACCCTGGGTTTTTCTGAAGGCGGCATGCAAGAAGTTTTGCGAATGAGTTTTGTTAAAAACAAAAGCGCAGAGTATCATCATTTAAGAGTGGTGCGCCAATCAACCGGCGAGGCGGCCAATTTGCTCTGGGGCCTAGAAAATTTCCTGCCGGCCATTAAACTCGTTGATGACAGCGGCCGGGCGCTGGTTAAAAACGGGCGGGAGATCGCGGTTGATTTTGCCAGCACCAAAATTGCGGCCCAATCCCAGAGCATTGATCTTTTGGAGCTGGGAGCCAAAGTGGCAATTATTGCTTTGGCCATTTGGCTGGGCGCGGCCGTGGGCAAAGCCGTGCTGGCGGCCATTGGTTTTATTGCCTTTAACGCCATGGTCTTGGGTCTTGTGGTATTGGCTTTGGGAGCGCTGTCGCCCCTGCTTGAAAAGATCAGGGATGTTACCGGCTGGCAGGCGGGTGATGTTAAGGCCTTTATGGAGGCTGGTGTGGAGAGATTAAAAGAGTTCTTTGGCGAAGCCCGGCAGTTGCTGGATACCCTACTAATTACAAATAATTACTAATCTACCAATGAATCAGTAAATTTGTAACTATTAGTAATTGGTAGGGGGTCACCGTTCTTTCAAAACCGCCCCGAGCTTGTCGAGGGGCGGTTTTATATCTTACGGTATCTTGTGGTTCGGCCAAGTCCGAGCCGCTCCACTTTTTTCAAGCGGAGGAGTTTGTCCAGCGCTTGATTAATGGTTCGACGAGCAACGCCCGTGGCTTTGGAAATCTCTCCGGGTGTGGCCGCGTCGGTTTTTTGTAGATAATTCCACACGGCCAATTGTTTTGGCGACAAGAGTTTTTCTATGTTCTCCTTCGAGAGAAGGTCGACCGCCAGTTGCGCCTGTTTCAATAACACGCCGAAAAAGAAATCCAACCAGGGCGCAATATCTTCGTGCCCCGATTTAAATGTCTTTTGACTTCTTCGTAAGGCCACATAGTAATCGGGCTTATTATCTTCAACCAACTTCTCGTGGGGTACATAAGGCACATACAGATATCCCTCTTTGAGTAAAAGAAGATTGGTGAGAACGCGGGACAGCCGGCCGTTGCCATCTTGGAATGGATGAATGTTGAGAAATTCAACCAGGAAGTTCCCTATAACAAGGAGAGGGTGATATTTTTTCTCCGAGAGAGCTTCCTGGGTCCATTCCACCAGCTCCTGCATCTCTTTAGGAACAAGGTATGCCGGCGTGGTGTCAAAAAGAACGCCGACTGATTCTCCAAGCTCGTTAATCATCTGCACCCGGTTCTCTTGCTTCTTGTATTCGCCGCGGTGGATTTGGTCTTTCTCTACATATTTAAGAAGCTCGCCATGGAAATGTTTTATTGAGCTTTCCGAAAAGCTTAAACTTTTCCCCGCCGCCGCTAAAGCTTTGGCGGGCGGGCATGAATCAAACACATTCTCCAGAAGCTCGTAGTACCCCCGCACTTCCTGCTTATCGCGATCAGTGAACTTCTGTATGGCAATGCCGCGCATCATTTTTTCAATATCTTCATCGGAAAGTTTGGCCCCCTCAATGCGGGTGGACGCCCCCGTAGAGGTAACCAAAGTTGACCGCTTGAGGCGGCCTAAAACTTGAGGGCTAAGCTGGGCTCCAGCGATCCACTGCCCCTTAAGCTCATCTATTTGTTTGAACTTTGACCAGACCTCGGAGGATAGCCCTTCGAGCCGTAGGTCAAAACGAGGTTTTTGAGTAACCGGCTCGTCCATATGATCTTAATAATCTTACATTTCAAGTATAGAAGATTATGCAAGATTAATCAATGGCGTTCTGTGGGCAAAAGCCCTATCTTACATATATGCAGGAAAGCCCACAAATAAAGGACTTTTTTGTGCTTGACAAGCATACCATGATTTGCTATAATGGAACCATACGATAGAAATGCTGGTTGGGGCTGTTTAGCAGGGGTGCCTGCACCGAGCTAGTCGAGATGCCGGACCCAAACCCCGAAAGCTGGCATAGTAATCCTTCACAGGGCAGGGTCTTGACAAACAGATATGCTTGGTATATAATGGAGGTGTAAGCTGAAAGTACCTAATAAAACATAATAAAGTCTAAGCTTCTAGAGGAGAGAGTCTGGGGCTGGGATATTAAGGTATATTAAGGTGCAGGTTATATATAGCCCCAAACAACAACCCAAAAAGCGGTTGAAAGATTCTTTCCTTTAAGAAGGCGTCTTTCAACCGCTTTTTAGATATCTGGCGAGGAGAAAGATGGAGGAGAGAATTAAGCCGTGGTGGCGAGGCTTCGGGTTTAGCCCAAGTCTGGCTACTAAACACGTTTTGAGAATATTGGCGGAAGCGGAAATGCAACCCGCAACCATAGGGCAAAATTCCGCGGCGCAAGTTCTCATCAATTCTTCTCTATCTTTCTCCCCAACCACAAGCGAAGGGAGAGTTAAATTCCTGATGTTCTTTTCAAATCTTTTCCGCGGCACCGACGTATTCGGGCAGGGGAAAAATTATGAAGGCCACAAGTTTCTTGTTTCTCGCGGCGCTCTTCGTCAGTGCAATAGGCTGCACCGACACCCGGCCTTTTTACAGGTCGGTTCTGCAGGATAAAGAAGTCGTTGTGAAGCTCACTGAGGCAATTTGGCTGCATGGCGATACTACGTGCGCCATCACCAAGCTGGCCCGTCAGCTGGATGCCGAAAGACGAGCAGACGTCCGGAGGCCGTATTCGCCCGTAAACGCGGATCGTATGCTTTGGGAGGAAATCCATAAGGTTGTCATAGACAATTGGTATTCTTCCACGGATACCATGCGTGCAGAAGTACGGCGGACCTTGGACCTTTGGCTTTCTCCCGAGAAATCAAGTAAGGCCGAGGTGTGGGTGATGCCTGTAACGGTCCATTACCGCTTTGACCCCGATCAGGTTTATCTGACAAAGAAGTAAAGGATTGGGAGGCTCTGCGAACAAAAAAATTCGCATTCCTCCCTCTGTCTCCCGATGTATGTCGGGACTGATGAGCCCTTTGATAGTTACCGCAGGGCGAAACAGAAAATTGCTTGCACCGAGCTAGCCGATATTCTTTGAAAATCAATATTAGCGGTAAATGTCTTTGCGGTGGTCAATGTCAAAAAAGATCGCTGTTTCTGCGTGCTGCAAATAAAAAAGCACCCGGAAATTGCGAGTGACCCTGAAAGAAAGAGCATGAGGGAGGATTTTAACTTTTTTGATGTGCAGCCGCGGGTCGCACCAGTTCTTTTGAAACGAACTCTTTTGAGTAAAATAGAGCCGCTGAATTTCCTTAGGCAGTTTGTTTAGTGACCTTTCAAAATCATCGGTCTGGATTATCTCCATACGGAAGACACCGGCGGATATTTCTTTATGGCTTTTTCATAGGATCGTTTGATCCGTTGCGGGTGAGCATAGCCGACCAGATCTTCTTGAGGGAAAAGAAATTCAACCTCGCTTCTTAGCAGGCGGAGTTCCTCAATGACCGTTCCCAAGAGCTCGTTAGTGGCCGCAGCAGAGGTCTTATCTTTTGTGAGTATTTCCATTAACCATGATTATAGTTTATCACCAAAGGTATGTCAATTTTCTTTCTAACCCACCCCTCAACAACACGCGGATACACGCGGATCAAAACGCGGATACACGCGGATAGATTGAAGGGTGAGTTAGGGAGAGAAGGACTCTTCCGAAGGCGACGCGTGCCTATAAAGTGCGAGCCATGTAAACACCTGAAAGGAGGTGAAAAGCATGGCAAGTAAGGATCTTTGGGTGGAGATTAAACTCCACCCGGAGGCCGAGCCGGTTTGGGCTCGGAGAGAGGTCCCGCCCGCAGTTGTCCAGGAGTTCCAAAGGATCCTGGATACTGGGGGTGGTGAGCACATCTCCTTTCCCTATCCCGACGATTCTGAAAGAATCGTTTCGGAGGTGGGGGGGCGAGATGTGGTTCTCTCTGTGCCCTCTCGGGCACGGGGAGGGAACTACGTGATCCATTTTTTGGGTCACTGATTCCCGTTCCCGAAACCCGCCCCCACCGCGGTAATGTGGGGAGATGGCGCAGGTTGACGCCATACTGAAGCGGTCTTGATTGACGCGATACTAACCCGTGCCTGATGGCAGGCAGCCCGTGGAAACACGACGGGTATACGGGGAATAAGTGTCAGTAGAGACCGCCAGTCCAGACGAACAGCAGGACAACACTCCTTGCTGTTCAGGATTCAACCACAGGGCCGCCAAAGAGCTCGGCCCTAATCCCGAAGCACTCGGGAAAGCTCAAGATTTTGGGAGAGTTGCCAGAGATGACAGCTCTCCCCCTTATCCGAGTTCATCGTCTCTTTCCGCGTAAATCAGCGTTCTAATCTGCGTTGATCCGCGTAAAGTAAGGGTGGATTCAGAGGAGGGAAAAACATTCTCATATTCTGCAGAATGTTAGAATGTTGGTTCTTTGAGAAATTAAGCAGGAGTTAGAACAACTTCAACGGGAAGAGGAACGGCCGTATGTTTCGCCTTCATTCGGTGGGCAAAATTAAGCACCGTAAAACCCTTAACCTTGCGAGTTTTGGGGTCAAGGCGAAGAATCACATCGTTGGCGGCCTCTTCGCTGCGATCTTTTGCGGATGGCTTGCCTTGAGAGATGTAGAGTATGTCGGCCTCTTGGTCGTAGTAATAATAGAGTTGCATAATTTTAATGTTTGATTTTAGAGGTTAAGTATATGGTAAGTATAAAGTTGCGTTGATTGGTTTTCACTACTACCACAAGATGTTTCCTCTGGCTGATTGGACTATAGCATATTTGCACCCTTGGATCAAATTTCGATTGGCTAATAATACTGGGTTTGGCAAGTACTTGCTTAATCCGTTTCAGATAGCGTCTAACTTCTGGGTGGAATTTAAGAACATGCTCAACCCTTTCGTTAGTCAGCTCAACTTCTCCAAACGGCGAATCAAACTTCTTCATTTTGATATTATACCTCAACGCTAATCCGTAGCCAATTTTCTTCTCTAACCCACCCCTCAACAATACGCGGATTAACCCCTCGACTTCGCTCAGGGCAAGCGCGGACTAAACGCGGATCTACGCGGATAGATTGAAGGGTGAGTTAGGGAGAGAAATGCTCTTCCTATCAAAGGCGACGCGTGCCTATATAAAGTGCGAGCCATGTAAAACACCTGAAAGGAGGTGAAAGATATGGCAAAGGCATTTTCTTTCGTCCTTTACACCCAAGCCGGCGGGTACGACGGCTATGTGGTGGTTCAGGATGAGAGGACGGCAGACGCCACAGACGATTTGATTCGATCTGTGGTGGATCCCGAAGGGGAAATTTCTTTCGTCGGGGGAGTCCATCTGACTCCTTTTGGCGAGGGAGAACCCCAATCCCTCTGGCAGACAATCTGTCAGGAAGAAGAGGGGTTCCTTTTCGGAGGTGATTTGGCCGCAATGCTCGCCCGGACGCCAGCAGAGAAGCTGGTGAACCGGGTGGAGTACTACGGTCATTAAGCCGCCCCGCCCTAACCCTCCCCCTAGGGTCACAAGGGGAGATGGCGCAGGTTGACGCCATACTGAAGCGGTCTTGATTGACGCGATACTAACCCGTGCCTGATGGCAGGCAGCCCGTGGAAACACGACGGGTATACGGGGAATAAGTGTCAGTAGAGACCGCCAGTCCAGACGAACAGCAGGACAACACTCCTTGCTGTTCAGGATTCAACCACAGGGCCGCCAAAGAGCTCGGCCCTAATCCCGAAGCACTCGGGAAAGCTCAAGTTTTGGGGAGAGGGTCTCAAAAAAGAGAATCTCTCCCCACCTTATCCGAGTTCATCATCCGCGTTTATCCGTTTGCCAATCTGCGTATATCCGCGATGTGTATGGTGGATTCAGAGGAGGGAGGTGTTCTTTGAAAAAAAATTACAAATCTTCTTCTGAAACGCCAGCTTGTTTTAGGATTGAATGAAGCGTGCCCTTGGGCAGGTCTTTGGTGTGGTAGGGTACGGATGCTCGTTTCTTCTTTTGCGGGTGATAAAAAATATAATGGCTTCCAGTAGCATAGTCTAACTGAAAGCCAAGACGTTTGAGAATAACAATAACCTTTTTGGGTGTAAGAGACGGGATCTTAGGCATGGGCGGAAGCCTTTTCGCGGACAGGTTCCTTTATCTGAATAGAAGCAATGAATGTTTCTTCGTCTGAAGGAATTAGTTCACGATGTTTTCTAAGGCTCGCGATATATCCTTCGACGGCATCCCGCGCCATATTTTTGGCTTCGGTAAGGTTTTTCCCGTAACTAACGCAACCTGGCAAGGCCGGAACAAAAACCGTAAACCCGCCCTCCGGTTCCGGACGAAGAATGATATTGTAATTGAGTATTTTCATACACCAATATGGTATCAAACAAAATCCAATGTTGCAAATTTTTCCCCTAACCCACCCCTCAACAACGCGCGCCTGCCTGCGGCAGGCAGGGATATACGCGGTGTGATCTCTCACAAGATAGTTTAGTAAGTTGTTTTGTGAGAGGTCGCACGGTGCGGCTTCTGTAAAGACTTGGGGCCAATCCCAAGCAGGAAAGGAGGGTGCTATGAAAATAGTGCTCTGCGGGCCGCCAAGGTCCGGCAAGTCCTGCTTGAGGGAAGGCCTCAAGCAGGCGGTGCGGCGTATTCCTGGAGCGCCGTATCCGTATGTCATAACCGGGTGCCCTGACGGGGAGGGCGCCTGGTTCCAGGAGACTGTGAACTTGGATCCCGAATTGGCGGCGCGGTGTAAGGCCGCCTATAAATCCAAGTTCACAACGGAATTCGTGCGGAGGGTCGCGGATTCCGTAAAAAGTTGTAACCTTCCTTTGACGCTCGTGGACATTGGTGGCATCCCGAGCGCTGAGAACGAGGAGATTTGCTCCTCGGCCACCCACGCCATTTTGCTGGCGGGCGATCTTGATCGTCTGCCCGAGTGGCGCGAGTTCTGCGGGAAGCTGGGTCTCCGCATCATCGCGGAGATCCATAGCGATTACCGTGGAACTGAAGACACCGCTCCTTCGCTCGGCGAGGATGGTGTCTGGAGTGGATCGGTTCATTACCTCGAAAGAGGCGAGCCGGTCCACGAGCGCCCGACAGTCAAGGCGCTCGCCGAGACCCTCGCGCAGATGGCTACTGCAGCAGAGGAGAACTAAAACAGCCGCTCGGCGCGTTCCTTGCCAGCGCGTCCGGGTTTCCAAAAAACAAAGGCTCAAAAAAAAGAGCCGCCTCTCCCAAGCTTGCCATAGTTTGGGTGACAAGAGGGGTCTCCTTGAGAAGAAAGGAGGAGATATGGCGGCGTATAAAATTTTTTTGGAGGGCGGAGACGTCCTCCGGGTCGGGTTCGGCGACCCGGCCCAGAACGACGCGATCTGCCGGGACGCCGCCCGGCAGCTGGAGGAGCTTGTCTCCTCCGGAGCCCTGGCCGGTGGCTCAGTTATTAAAATAAACGGCCCCGCCTCCTTGCCCGTGGCGGTGGTGTTCGCTCACGCGATTGGCCACCTCTACGAGGCGGTGGCGGTGTTCGACCCCAAGCTGGGGAAGTATGTCGTGGCGGTTAGCCACGGTGTCCAGCTCGGGGTCGGCGACCTGATCGACTAGCCATCGGTCAGGAAAAAACTCCCGAGTGGCGCTCGGGGCATTCACCTGAAAGGAGGTGAAAAAACATGGAGGAGTTCGGCCGCTTTGTCGCGGCCATCCCGCCACGGGACGTTTTGGCCCTGTTGGTGGGGTGGGCGGGCCTGCTCCTTTGCGTCGCTGACGCAGTGGAGCGGCTCCTTAACGAGAAATTTCCTCGTTAAAAGGTCCCCGCCCTCGTCAAATCCCCGGTCACGGAGCCGGGGTTGCCCGAAAGTCCACGGGCGTAAAAGTATGGGTAAAAGGCCAGGGGGTTGCCTGACGCGCACTCGTCAAAAACCCTCTCTGTTCTCCGCCCAAGGCGGACTGACGAGCTCCCACTTTCGCCAAGAAGCTTCAGCGGGCAGGCAAAAGAGTGGAAACAGACCGCCGTGGTGGGCGGACGAGAATTGGGGAAATCTTTTATGCCCCCCTGATTCGCAAAAACACCAGTCCTTATAAAGCTGTGAGCTGGAAAAATCTCTCTCCTTGGTTTTGTTGAAGGTTCTTTGAGAATTTTTAACGAAACAATCCAGTTCGCAGCTTTATGGGGGCTACCAAAACCGCCCCGATGTTATGTCGGGGCGGTTTTGTTGTATATTTGTTGTATAATGGGACTATTATGGAAAAAGAAACAATCGGCTTGGAGTCCGAAGTGCATCCCCCGGAGCCAAACATCAGAGATACCAATTTTATACAGAGGGACTTGATTACCCGTTCCGGCCAAAATCCGCTGGAATGGATAAAGGAAAAGTCCGATGAGATTCAGAAACTGGTTAATTCGCGGCCAGAGCTTTTTTACGGCTATGCCGAACTAAATGAAGAGGAAAAAGTCCTGCGGTTGAAATCGGTGGAAGCAGAATTAAACCAGTTTCTCAAAGAAGCTATCTAGTTCATTATATCAATCTATTCTGCGGCGTTTTGATTCCCATGTGTTGGTACGCCGCCATGGTAACCTCCCGTCCCCGCGGGGTGCGGTTTATAAATCCAAGCTGCAGCAAATAAGGTTCGTAAACTTCCAAAATTGTGTTTTCTTCCTCGCCGGTGGAAGCGGCCAGGGCCTGCAGGCCCACCGGCCCGCCGTTAAACTTTTTTATTATCATCTCCAAAATTTTCCTGTCCACATTTTCCAAACCCAGCTCATCCACACTTAACATGCCCAAGCCCTTTTGGGCCGCGGCCAGAGAAACGGCGCCGTCGGCTTTTACCTGGGCGTAGTCGCGCACTCTTTTTAGCAGGCGGTTAGCCACGCGCGGGGTTTGGCGGCTGCGGGAAGCGATCAGTTTAAGGCCAGCCCCGTCGGCTTTTACATTTAAGATTTTTGCCGAGCGCGTTAATATTTTTTCTATATCTGCGTTTTCGTAAAACTCAAGTTTGTAAGTGGCGCCGAAGCGGCTTCTAAAAGCCGAGCTCAAGCCGCCGATGTTGGTGGTGGCGCCTATTAGGGTGAAGCGGGAGAGTTTAAGCTGAATGGTGCGGGCCGAAGGCCCTTTGCCGATAACAATGTCAAAAACAAAATCCTCCATGGCCGGGTAGAGCATCTCCTCCACCGTTTTGTTTAGGCGGTGGACTTCGTCTATAAACAAGATGTCGCCGTCTTTAAGGTTAGTGAGAATGGCTCCCAGATCGCCGGTTTTTTCTATGGCTGGGCCGGAGGTTATTTTAATGTTTTTACCAAGCTCATGGGCAATAATGTGGGCCAGAGTGGTTTTGCCCAAGCCGGCCGGGCCGTAAAGCAAAATATGCTCTATGGGCTCGTTTCGTTTTTGGGCCGCGCCCAAAAAAATCTTCAGATTTTCCTTTATCTGATTTTGGCCGATGTAATCCTCCAGGCGATTTGGTCGCAGGGTTTGGTCCAGGACTTCGTCTTCGGGTTGTCCCCGTAGAATTTCTTTACGGGGTTGGTTGTTTTTTGGGGTCGGCATGGCTTTTTGCTAATATTATCCACAATTTCTTCCACACTTTATTCACACCCGCTCTTTTTGGGGGTGCTTGTGGTGCTTGACATGGGTGTTTTTTAGGAATAAAATGGAGGCATAATAAGGCTGGTAGATCTGTGGGCAAAGGGAATCTTATTCAGTTTTAGGCTGGTTTGGTTGCCTGTCTAGGCGGGTGACTGGGCCAATCCTCGGTAAGTTTCTCTCCCTGTGTTTCCCAAGATTCGGGGGTTGCCCCGCTTCGGCGGGGCTTGCCCACAGATGTGCCAGTCTGCGCGCCCTCACACCGCCGCACTGGTTACCCTCTCAATCTCCTCTAAAGTAGTTTCTCCTTCCAGCACTCTCATTAGGCCGTCTTGGTACATGGTTACAAAACCGGCTTTTTTAGCTTGGGCAAAAACCAGTTGGTGAGTGGGGCTTTGGCCAATCAATTTTTCCATTTCGCTGTCCACCGCCAACACCTCAAAAACGCCGATCCGTCCTTTGTAACCGGTGCCGCCGCAGCGCTCACAGCCGACGGCTTGATATGTTTTTGGCGGCTCGGGCCAGGGGAAAATATCTTCAACAAATTTTGAGTCGTACAATTCTTTTTTAATTTGTTCCATTTTGGCCGGATCCAAATTCGCCTCCTTTTTGCATTGCGGGCACAGCCGGCGCACCAATCTCTGGGCTATTACCAAATTCAGGGCCGAAGCCAAAATGGGCGGCTTGGCATTAAGGTCTAAAAAGCGCGGTATGGCGCCGACGGCATTGTTGGTATGCAGTGTTGAAAAAACCAAGTGCCCGGTTAAGGCGGCGTGCAGGGCTACATCGGCGGTTTCTTCGTCGCGAATCTCGCCCACCAGAATAATGTTGGGGTCTTGCCTCAAAACCGAGCGCAGGCCCTGGGCAAAGGTGTAGCCCTTTTCGGCCTCAATCTGCGACTGATTGATGCCGGTTAAGTGGTATTCTATGGGATCCTCCAGGGTAACTATTTTAACCCCGGGCTGGTTGAGTGTTTTTAAGAAACCGTAAAGCGTGGTGGTTTTGCCAGAACCGGTTGGTCCGGTTACCAAAATTATGCCGGTGGGCTTTTTAATTTCACGCTCCAGAATCTGCCACAGCCAATCGCGCAAGCCCAAGTCTTTAACTTCCAGCTTTACGGCATTAGGGTTGAGAATGCGCAGAACAATATATTCGCCGTAAGCTCCGGGCAGAATTGAGGTTCTAACCTCAACCTCTAATCCGCCCTCCTTTATTGTGAACCTCCCGTCTTGGGGAACATCTTTTACATTTAACTGCAGTCCGGAAAGAAGTTTAACGCGCGAGAGTATCAAGTGGTAGGTGTTAGGCGCGATATTGCCGGTGTCTTGCAGAATGCCGTCCAGGCGAAAACGAATCTGGGTTTGATTTTGTTGAGGTTCAATGTGCACATCAGAGGCATCCAGGTTTAAGGCGGCGCTTAAAAAGACTTCCAGCAATAGGCTGGTGTCGCCGGCGCCAACAGCAGCGATTTTGTTTTTTAGAGCGGCAAAAGTGGTCAGTTCTTTTTTAAGAGCTTCAATTTGCTCCAGCGAAACTTCTCCCGAAACAGCGGCCCCTTTGCCTTGGACAGCGATAAACTTAAACTCGCCCAGAGCTTTTTTAAACGAGGAGCGCGAGATCATCAAAACTTCTACCTTAAAACTCTGCGACTTGAGCCGCTCCAAAACCTGCAATGTTTCCTGATTGGCTGGATCCAGCAGGCCCACTTTTAGGTTTTGGCCGCTTTTTTGAATTACCACCGCGCCCGATCTTTCGGCCTCGGCTTGGGGTATAATGGCCAAACTGTCGCGCTGTACTGGAATTAAAGTAAGGTCAACATAAGCCGCGCCGGCCTTTTGAGCCAGTCTTTCGGTTTGTTCCTCTTCTTCTTTGCGCTTAACCTCGGTTAGTTTTTGTTCGCGCTCTTGGTCTAGAGTGGACATGGAATTGTTGATAACATAATCCCAAAAATCCTAATGTATCCTAATGCTCCGAATGAATTATGAATAAGGAATTAAGTATTGGGAGCATTCGGATAAATTCGTAGTTTGGGATTATTTTATCAGCTGTTTCTATTTTATTACATTTCCTCTTTTTCTTACACTTGACACAGAATAGCTTATCTGGTATCCTTGAGGAAAAGTTTTGTTCTTTGACAGAAAGGAGCAAGTCTATGACTCTTTTTGAGGAAAGTGCACTGGCTTGGTCGCAAATGACCTCGTCCGAGCGAGTTTTGTTTCTAAACGAGCTCAAGGCGGAGGTTGCCTCTGGCCAGCTTTGGATGCAGACCGCGGCCGAGGGCTGGGCGGCCATGGAAAGTTTTGACCGGTTGCCCCAAGACCTTAGGGGCCGCCTGATGATGGCAGTGACTTCGTCGGGCTTTTCGCTGGAGCGGTACAAGGTCTGCCGGCGGGTGCTTTTGGCCCGGAAAGAACAACTCAAAAACGGAGGTGCCGGAAAATGATTACCAGATTAATGTTTTTGGCGCTGGCGCTGGCCGTTTTATTTCTGGCTTTTTTAGCCGGTTGCGCCACCACGCGAGTTGTGCTGATTCGCGAGGAAGAGGGCATACGTTTGCCCATCCGCGCGCTTAAAGATGTGCCCGAGATTGCCCCCGGCACGGTTTTGTTCGTCAACCGCACACCCGGGGTATGGCGAACTTGTGTTGTTTACCCGGGTCAGTGGAATGCCGACCAGCTGATAGTCGGTGGGCTGGACGGCAATTACCATCTGCGCGTGGAACCTAACTTTCGGCCGGTTGGCTACTTTAAAGTGCCGCCGGCCTTGGGCGGCCCGCGTCATCCATTTTACAAAGAGCGATTGGCAGGATTTTTTGACCGCGGCACTGCCTATACGGTGATAGTAATAACCAAAAGCTTTACAGGCAGAGTGTTGCAGATGGATGTGTTTGGTTTCCAGATGAGCGACCGCTACGGGGAAAGGTATTATTATTACCCCACCCTAGGCCCTGCGGCTGCCTTGGACATCCAGGTGTCGCGCTCGGTCAATCATGTGGAGCACTTACCTGACTACTATCCCGACAGGGTCGGAAATGATATCCGACTCTTGATCATTGTTGACCCCAACCAGCTTCTGCGGGATGCTCTGCAGGACTACCTAGATCCATGAGGAGGCGGTGTTATGAAATTTTTATGCTTCTGCCTCTTTATGATTTTGGCGGGCTGTTATCGGGTGGAATATGTCTCCCTGCGCCGGCCGCAGTTTCCCGAACCGGTGCGGGCAGACACAGTGGAAGTCAAAGACTGCGAATATCAACCGCCGCCCGATATGGTCTATTCCAACCACGGCGATGATCCCAGCGCGGTGGGGTTTGTAAACGAAACACCCTATCGCGCCAAGGTAGAGGTGGACGGCGGCCGCGGGCAGACGATTGTGGTTGGTCCGCACAAAGAGAGCCCGTGGATTCACTTTAACCAGGGCCGTCACAAATTGAAAATCATTTTGGAGCGGCCGACCAAGCACTATGGCGTTTGGCAGGTGGTGCGCGACCAGGAGATAGAAATAACTCCTGCCGGCCACCCCCAGGTTGTCCGCATTGGTGATCCCTGATCTTGTCCAACATTCGGTGTCCGACATCGGGTGTTGGACATCGGACATTGTGGTGTGCAAAACCCCTGCTTGTTGGATTGGCTGGGGTTTTGTACACTTATAACATATCATAGCAGGTCTCCTTAATGTTCTTTCGAAGGAGGTGATTTATCAAAGAAACAAAATCATCTTCATAATGAAGTTCTGTCTTGGCAGCAAGCCAGCCGCTCTTGCCCCCAGTTCTCCCCGGCAAGAGCGGCTTTTTTTATTCGTTTCTGTCTGCTACGATTCATTTAATTATGCGGCTGGTTTTGAAAAATCTTAAAGATACCCAAAAACTGGCCAAAAGACTGGCCAAAGAGTGGCTGTGTCAAACCGGTCCCTTGACCATCGCCCTGTACGGCGGTTTGGGCGCGGGCAAGACAACCTTTGTTCAATTTTTTGCCAGAGCGGTGGGGGCAAAGGATAAAGTGTTGAGCCCGACTTTTTTAATTATCAAGGCTCTCTGTCTTGATGCGCGGATTGACGCGGATCAAAGACGGATATACGCGGATATACTTAAGTATAAAAGATTGATCCATATTGATTGTTATCGTCTAAAGTCGGCCAAAGAGCTTGTTGCCTTGGGGCTCAAAGACATTTTAAGAGATAAAGAAAACATTGTGGTTATAGAATGGCCGGAGAAGATCGCCCGATATTTACCGGGGAGCACGAAGAAGGTTTGGTTTGAAGTGGTGGGAGAGAAAGAAAGAAAAATCATTATTAAAAATATCTAATTTCTAATATCTAATTTCTAATAAAATGACTAATTCCCAAACATCTAAAATCTTGGTTTGGTATTGGTCATTAGGCATTTGGAATTGATTGGAAATTAGAAATTGTCTCCCTTCGGGAGATCTCCCGTAGGGAGAGTAATTGGAAATTTTCCAACACTATGGCAAGCAACAGAGAATTGGTGATTATAGATTCCCACGCCTTGATCCACCGCGCTTACCACGCCCTGCCGCCCTTAAGTTCGCCCCAAGGCGAGCCGGTGCAGGCGGTCTATGGTTTTACCAGTATATTGATTAAGGTGCTAAAGGAATTAAAACCCGACTATGTGGCCGCGGCTTTTGACGTGGCCGGGCCGGTTTTTCGCCAAGCCGAGTTAAAAAGCTACAAAGCCCAGCGCCCTGAAACCGAAAGCGATCTGGCCAGCCAGTTTCCCTGGGTTAGGCAGGTGCTTGAGGCCGTGGGCATACCGGTACTGGAAAAGTTTGGTTTTGAGGCCGATGATGTCATCGGTACCATAGTTGAGAAAACCAAAAACGAATCTGGTTTGGAAACCATTATCGTCACCGGTGACCTGGATGCTCTGCAGTTGGTTCGTGGCGAGCGGGTGAGGGTTTACACCCTGCGCAAGGGTATCACCGACACCGTTATCTACAATGAAAAGGCGGTTAAGGAACGTTTTGGCGGTTTGGGCCCGGAGCAAATGACCGATTACAAGGGCTTAAAGGGTGATCCTTCGGACAATATCCCCGGCGTACCGGGGGTGGGTGAAAAAACTGCTATTGAACTCTTGAAGGAATACGGTAGCTTAGAGAATATGTACGGCAAGGTGGAAAAATTCTCCGCCGAAGGCGGATCCGCCTCTGGCGGAAAAATCCAAAACCCCCCGAAGCAGAGCAGGCTCGCTACGGGGCAGGCAAAACTATTTGATAAACTCCTGGCGCACAAAGAGCAGGCGTTTTTGAGCAAGCGAATGGCCGTGATTAGGCGGGATGTGCCGGTGGATTTTGATTTGTCTCAAGCCAAGTTCAGTCCGGTGGTTGATGACAATGCCAAAAACATATTTAATCGTTTGGGCTTTAAGAGTTTGCTGGGGCGGTGGGGTGAGCTGGCTGATAGTTGGAATGGGAAGGTTGGCACGAAGTCAGGAATCTCACAGAGTATCCTTCGGGATCGTGATAGTAACAATGACAATGACAATGACAATGACGATGACAATGACGATGACAATGACGATGACAATAACGAATATGATGAATTGGAGGTCTACTACAAAAAAGGCATTTTTTCGGAACGAATTTATAAACTGGAAAAGGCCTTACGGCCGGTTTTGCGGCGCATGGAGGCGGTTGGTTTTTTGGTGGATGTTAAGGCGCTGAAAAGTTTGGAGATAAAAATAAACAGGGAATTGGAGCGGGTTAAAAAAGTAGTGGTGTCGTTGGCCGGTGAGGAGTTTAATTTAAACTCCACTCAAGAACTGGGCCGGATTCTTTTTGAGAAAATCGGTTTGGGCGGAGTCCGGGTTAAAAAAACCAAAACCGGGGCTTATTCCACCGCTTTTGATCAGTTGGAGAAAATAAAAACCAGCCACCCCATTGTGCCCCTAATGTTAAAATGGCGCGAGCTGTCTAAACTCCAGTCCACTTATGTGGAGGCCTTGCCCAAATTGGTCAGCCGCGCTGATGGTCGTATCCACACCACCTTTAAGCAGTTGGGCGCGGTTACCGGGCGGTTGGCTTCGGAGAATCCCAATGTGCAGAATATCCCCATTAGAGGAGAATATGGTCTGGAAATCCGCAAGGCCTTTGTGGCTCGGCCGGGTTTTGTTATTCTTTCGGCTGATTATTCTCAAATAGAACTGCGGGTGGCCGCGGCTTTGTCGGGCGACGAGAAAATGATAGAAACATTTAAGCGCGGCGAGGATATTCATGCCCGCACCGCCGCCGAAATTTTTAATGTATTGCCGAGCGAGGTTACCAAAGATATGCGCCAGGCGGCCAAGACTCTAAACTTTGGAGTGCTTTATGGTATGGGTCCGCGGGCTTTTGCCCAGGCGGCCGGGGTGAGTTTTGAGGAGGCCAAAAAATTCATCCATGAATATGAAAATGGCTTTGCGGGCTTGGCTAGGTTTATTCGCGAGCTTAAAGACAAAGCCCGCGCGCAGGGTTTTGTGGAAACCTTGTGGGGCCGAAAACGGTTTGTTGATTTATCCTCGCCCAACCCCATGCTGCGCGCTGCCGCCGAGCGCGAGGCCGTTAACATGCCTATTCAAGGCACGGCCACGGGTGATATCATTAAAGCCGCCATGGTGGCTTTGGACAAAGCCCTCGGGCCAGCCGCGGACATTTACATGATTCTGCAGGTGCACGATGAGTTGGTGTTTGAGGTTAAAAAAGAGGTGCTAGAAAAGTACGCGCCGATCATTAAAAAAACAATGGAAAATGTAATCAAACTGGCAGTGCCGTTGGCGGTGGAGCTGGAGGCGGGGAGGAGTTGGGGGGAACTAAAAAAGATAACATAATCCTAAAAATCCTAATGTATCCTAATACTCCGAATATACGCGCAAGCAATTGGGAGCATTGGGATAAATTCGTAGTTTGGGATTATTTTATCAAATTTGTGGCATGGATATTTTCTCCCACGCCTTTTGGACGGCTGTGTCCGCCAGAGGGGCCAATTCTAAAATCCGCTATTTGCGGGAGTTTAAACCCCTAAAAGTCGTTTGGGCAACAGTTTGGGGCGTGGCGCCCGATGTTTTTGCTTTTGCCCCGCTTTTTGTTTCGCTGATTCTGGGATTGTTTTTGGGCATTGGGGATCTGCGCTGGGATAATCTGCCGCGACCGACCGATACCGAGCCGTTTGGCCCGCCGGACTCTTTAGCAATTTTTCGTTTGACCAACATTCTTTACAGCATCAGCCACAGTTTAGTGACTTTTGCGATTGTTTTTGTTACGGTCTGGTTTTTGAGCCGCCGTGTTAAATGGGAAATGCTGGGCTGGCTGTTGCATATTCTTATAGACGTGCCCACCCATTCTTACCGTTTTTACCCCACGCCGGTTTTTTGGCCCCTGGCTGCTTGGAAATTTGACGGTATATCTTGGGGAACGCCGTGGTTTTTTGTTTTGAATCTAGCCGCCGTGGCGTTGGTTAGTATCTGGTTGATGGTTAAGCATTATCGGTCTCGTAAATAAATCCGAAGCGCGAAAACAATATCGTTAAACGTTAATCGGCAACGAAACCTGTATCGTTAAGAGTGAGGCGTCTGACGTAACCGCTAGACGAAACGGGCATCGTAACCCTTCAACGTTAAACACGGTAGATTCTGTTTCGAATTTCGATATTCGAATTTCGTGTTTACCCAAAGTTGTGCCCGAACTGCCCGAGGTTGAAACTATAACCCAAGACCTTCGCCGCAAACTGATCGGCTGGAGGATTGTTGATTTGTGGAGTGATTGGCCCAAGTATTTTAAGTCCAGCGGCGGTTTTAATCGGGCTAAGCGAATTTTGATCGGCCGGAGGATCACTGGTTTGGAACGGCTGGGCAAGAACATCTTGTTTTATCTTTCGGGTGGCTATGCCTTGGCCGTGCACCTAAAAATGACAGGCCACTTTTTATTTTCTCCGCCCCCTCGCCCCCATTATACCCATTTGATTTTTGATTTGAAAAAAGGCGGCCAAAAATCAAAGCTTTATTTTTCGGATGTTAGAAAGTTTGCCAGAATTTTGATTGGCCGGAAAGATGTTGTGATGACCCGGCCGGAAATATCAAAACTTGGTCCGGATCCCTTGGGCCTGTCGCTTAGAGAGTTCATAGCTCGGATAGAAAAATGTCGTGGTAAGATAAAGGCGATCTTGTTGAATCAAGAGATATTGGCCGGCGTGGGCAACATCTATTCCGACGAGGCATTGTATTTGGCCAAGATCAATCCTTTGAGTCGGGTAGAAAAGATCCCCTTGGCCCAAAAGAAGCTTTTATTTAATAAACTGGTTTCTGTTCTGAAAAAGTCTTTAGCCCTGAAGGGTTCAAGCAGGAGAGATTATCGTCTACCCTCGGGCGGGAAGGGGGACTATTACGGTGCTCGTTTGGTCTACGCCCGAAAGGGAGAAAAGTGTGCCTGCGGCGGGGTTGTTGCGACTCTGAAGATTGGCTCGCGCACCGCCCACTTTTGCCCCAAATGCCAGAAGTTATACTAAATGACGATTGACGATAACTTTTGACCAAAAAATCATTTGTCATTGTTATTGTCATCGTAATCGTCATAGTCATTGTCATTGTCATGGTCTATTTGCTTTATGGCCCCAATTCGTTTTTGATTCAGGAAAAGCTCAACAGCCTTAAAGACCGTTATCTGGCCAAATTTTCCAGCGGCTTGGATTTTTGGAAGTTTGATTTGGAAGAAGGCCTGGGTGATCTTAAGGCGATATTAGACAGCCGGTCTTTGTTCGAAAGCAAGAAACTGGTTTTTTTGCGAGGCGCTTTGGGGATGCTTGAGGGCGAATGGTCTGAACTCGAAAAATTGATAAACCGGTCAAATTGGGTTGACTCCAAAGACGCCATTTTGATTTTTTATGATGCTACTTCTCCCGACGGCAAATTGGGCGAGCACGAAAAGAGCCGCTTGAATTTCTTTAAGAAAGCGGGCAAGGCAGAAGAATGCAAAGCCCTGGATCGCTCTAGCGCAATCAGGTGGGCGGCGGCCCAAGCCCAAAAACTGGAACTAAAAATCGGCCCGGCCGAGTTGGTCGCGCTGGTTGAGGCGGTGGGAGTAGATGGTTGGCGTTTGACCAACGAGCTGGCCAAGCTGAAAGCGTTCGCGGAGTCGGAACCAGTTTCCCGAAGTGATATAGAGCAGGTTGTGTCTAAAGAAATAACCGCCAATGTTTTTGAAACCGTAGCGGCCCTGGCCCGCAAGGACGCCGGTGCGGCTTTGGTCAGTTTAGCCAACCATTGGCATAACAACGAAGACCCGCTGATGGTTTTGAATATGCTGGCTTGGCAATTTCGCATTCTGTTAAAGCTGGCCGATCCAGCGGTGAAAAATCTATCGGTTGAAAGCGCGGCCTCAAAGTTAAAACTTAATCCTTGGGTAGCTAAAAAAAGTTTGGTTTGTCTTAAAAATTTTACTTTAGCTGAACTAAAAAACTTCCACCAAAACTTGATGGAAGCCGACATCGCCGTAAAAACGGGCATTAAAGACGGCCGCGAAGCCTTAGAGGATCTTGCCTACGAATGTTGCAGACCCAAGGCTAAACCTCCAGTGGAGGTTTAGCCTTAATTATTACCCGCCGATTTTATTGATGGCTTTCTGCAGCCGTGACTTATACCTCGCGGCCGCGTTCTTTTTTATAACATTCACCTTGGCGGCTTTGTCTAAAACCTTGGCCACCTGGGGCATCAATTCCTGGGCGCCCTTTTTGTCTTTAGCTGCTATTTTCTTTTTAAGTTCTTTTACAACTTTTTTAATACTTAACTTAACGGCTTTGTTTTTGGCCGTCCTTTTTTTGGTCTGCCGCAGAGCTTTTTTAGCTGATTTTTTGATAGGCATGAAACTAAGTTAGCAGGTAATAATTATCAGGTCAAGATTTTGTATTGAGGCTTGGCCTCTTATTCGCCTGACGCCAACATGGCAGGCTATAAAGACTTCAGGAGTTCAGGGTTTATTATTTATTGTTAACAATCCGACGACGATCGTAGAAGAGTTGTTAACAATGAACCCGACCCCGCCCCAAGGGGCGGGGTATCGGGGCGGGTTCAGCTTGCAAGGTGTCGGCTCTGCCCCGTTAAAGCGAAGCTTCTACGGGGCTCCGCCGACAGCATTTTAAAAGCCCTCCATCCCCGCCCCAAGGGGCGGGGTATTACGGGCGGCAAAATAAAAATCCTTATAAAATCTTACAAAGTTTTCAAATAATCCCTCAATAAAATTGCTTTTTCAAAATCCCACTCGGCGATGGCGTGTTTTAGGTCGCGTTCCAGCTCTTTTTTGGTTTTGGTTTTTAGCCAGATTTTTTCGGGTTCGGGCGTGGCGGGCAGGGCTCTCACTTCTTTTTTAATGGGTTGGGGTTTAAGGTTGTTGTCTTTATTAAATTTTTCCTGGAAGGCCCGGCGGCGGTTGGTTTCTTTTATGGCCGCGCGCATGGAGGCGGTTGTTCTGTCGGCATACATTATAACTTGCCCCTGCAGATGCCGGGCCGCCCGGCCGATGGTTTGCACCAGAGTCGTCTCGTTTCTTAAAAAACCCTCTTTGTCGGCGTCAAAAATCAAAATCAAAGAAACCTCGGGCAGGTCCAGCCCTTCCCGCAGAAGGTTGACCCCCACCAGCGCGTCAACCTTGCCGCTGCGCAAGTCATTTAATATCTCGGGGCGGTTTAATGTTTTTATTTCGGAATGAAGATAAGCCGCCTTCACTCCAGCCCGGGCCAGGTGTTCGGCCAAATCCTCGGCCAGCCGCTTGGTGATTACGGTTATCAAAACCCGCTCACCCCTTTTGACGCGCTCGCCGATTTCTTTTAACGCGTCATCTATTTGTTTTTCCGTCGGCCGTACCTCAACTTGTGGGTCTAAAATATGGGTGGGGCGAATCAGCTGCTCGGCGACAAAAGTTTGATGGTGTTTCTTTGAGTTCAGTATCTCGTATTCCCCCGGTGTGGCCGAAGAAAATATCACTTGGTCTATTTTTTCTTCCCATTCGTTAAACTTGAGCGGCCGGTTGTCCAAGGCCGAGGGCAGGCGGAAGCCGTGTGTTACCAAAGTTTCTTTGCGGGCGCGGTCGCCGTTATACATGCCTTTTATTTGCGGCAGGCTCATGTGAGATTCGTCCACTATCATCAGCAAATCTTTGGCCCCGCCTTCGCCACCCACTTCGCTAAAGTTTCGAGGGTCGAGAAGGCTATGGCGGGCAAGGAAGAAGTCTATCAGCGAGAACGGCGGCGAGCCCGGCTCTCTAAAGGAAAGATGCCGCGAGTAGTTTTCTATGCCCGAACAATAGCCAGCCTCGGCCAGCATTTCCAAATCGTAATGAGTGCGCTGTTCCAGCCGTGCCGCCTCCAAAATCTTTTTTTCTTGGCGCAGTTTGTGAAGCTCGTCTTTAAGCTCGGCTTCAATGTTGGCCAGGGCAATTTTTAGTTTGGCTTCTTCGGTAATAAAATGTTTGGCCGGGAACAACGCGAAATTATCAACAACGGCTTTTTGCGAGTGCTGGATTTTTTCTATGCGCGAGCCGTCAAAGTAAACACGAACACTGGCCTGGCCGGTGGGCAGGATTATTTCAACCGTTTCGCCCTTAAAGCTAAAAGTGCCCGGCTCGGCGGCAATGTTGTTGCGGTGAAACTGCATCAGCACCAGCCGCCGGGCTAAATCCCGCCGCGACATGGCCAGGCCGATTTTTAACTCAACGGCGATTTTTTGGTACTCGTTGGGGTCGCCGATGTTATAGATGCACGATACCGAGGCGACTATAATCGTATCCGGCCGCGTTAACACCGCTTGCGTGGCGGCGTGGCGCAATTTATCAATCGTCTCGTTGATTTGGGCGTCTTTTTCTATGTAGGTGTCGGTTTGGGGAATGTAAGCCTCGGGTTGGTAGTAGTCGTAGTAGGACACAAAATAATGGACCTCGTTTTGAGGAAAGAAATCTTTGAATTCCTGATACAGTTGCCAGGCCAAAGTTTTGTTGTGCGAAATTACCAAAGTCGGCTTTTGGATTTTTTCAATCACATTAGCCAAAGTAAAAGTTTTGCCCGAGCCGGTCACTCCCAGCAGAGTTTGGTATTTGGCGCCCGACATTAAACTAGCCGTCAGTTGTCGGATTGCTTCTGGTTGGTCTCCTGTAGGCTGGAACGGACTTTTGAGCTTAAATTTGGGCTGGGGTTGACAAGATTGCATATGGGGTTTATATTGCATAACAAGCTCTTTACCTACATTGAACCCTCAAGCCGAGTGTTCGGCTTCAAAGGTCAATTTCAGGGTAAAAGATAGCATTTTGTTCTTTAAGTTCAAACCCTAAAAAATAGGAGAGTTGCAAAATGGATGCCATGAATATTTATCAAAGAGGCCGCAGCGGGTTTATGGAACTGCGGACACTAACACAAGAGCTTCGTTCTGCTTGTTCAGTTCAAAGAGACGGTGGCGAAGCCATTGTTGTAACTGACGGTAAAATGGGCCCCGTCGATGATCATCAAGGGATCAAGACGTTGTTAAGGTTGGGTAGCCTTCCCACAGTTTTACTTGTGCCTATCGGGGCTATGCTTCGTGACTACGATTGCATGGCAGGCGCATATTGTTGGGAGTGGAACGGTAAGACATTTGCATCTAAAGGTCCTCTTTTAGCCGTCTTACTGGGACAGTGTGAGGGCCATCGGCTTTCTGCATAGCTCGCAAAAACGTAAGCTCGGTTTTACCCCCCTAACGGATGGGGGGTTTCTTTTTGTCCAAAATGTGTTAAGATATCTGCATGGGTGACATAGAAAGAATAAAAGATAGTATTGTGCCGATATTAGAACGCAATGACATCGATTTTGCGGCGCTTTTTGGTTCTTATGCCAAAGGTAATGTTAATAGTGACAGCGATGTTGATTTGTTGGTTAGGTTTTCACGGCCGAAGAGCTTATTTGACATTGCCGGAATAGAAATAGATATTGAAGAAAGTTTGGGCAAAGAAGTGGATTTAGTTACTGAAGATTCACTTAGCCCTTATATTAAAGATAGTGTTATTAAAGAATCAAAAGTTATTTATGGAAAGAGATGAAGTTTATCTAAAGCACATCCTGGACGCGATTGTTATTATAGAGGATTATGTTAGAGATGTTAATTTTGGCGAGTTTTTGAACAACAAGTTGTTGCAAGATGGTGTTGTTCGTGAGCTTGAAATTGTTGGTGAGGCCGCTAAAAATTTGTCGCAAGATTTTAAAGAAAGGTATAACGATATTCCTTGGAGAAAAATAATGGGCATGCGAAATAGATTGATCCACGAATATTTCGGCGTCAGCTTAAAAGCCGTTTGGCAGACAGTATCGAAAGATTTACCCCAGTTGAAAAAATGGATAGAGGGCATCATGGTGTAACAATGCTATCTCAACAAAAGGTCTGTTTTTAACCGAGCCAGCAAGAGCATCTGCTCGGTTTTTGTTTTTGTGCTAGACTAAGATCAGTGATAGGATTTTACCTGTTTGGCGTATCTTGTTTCTAACCCATGATCGGTTATCTGGAAGGCGAACTTATTAAAAAATACGACCGGCGCTGTATTCTTAAATGCGGCTCTTTGGGCTACCGCGTTTTTATGGGCAACAACGCACTTAGCAAGATACAAGAAAATGGCGCTGTCGTCAAAATATTTACCCACCCTCACCAACGCGAAGACGCCCAGGAATTATATGGCTTTTTGAACCCGGAGGAACTGGACCTTTTTGAGATGCTTATTACGGTTTCGGGCGTGGGGCCGCGCACGGCCCTGGTTTTAACCGACGAGGTGCCTTTTGACATGCTGGTGGGGGCAATCACCCACGGTGACGAAAATATTTTTAGGCGGGTGACCGGTATTGGTCAAAAAACGGCCCAGCGAATAATTATTGAACTAAAACAAAAAGCTGTGGTTCTGGCGGCCGGTTTGGAATCGGGCGGCGCCAGCATCAGCCAAGACGCCGATGTTTTGGAGGCCTTAAAGAGCTTGGGTTACTCGGCCTATCAAGCCCGCGAAGCCCTGAAGCAGGTACCGGCCGGGATCAAAGGGGTGGAGAAGAGGTTGGAGGAGGCTCTCAAAATCTTGGCGAAATAAACTTTGTGATGCGGGGTGAATCATGAATTATGAATCATGAATTATGAATAAGGAATTATGGGACAAGAAAGCGACTGATTTTGGCGGTGAATTTCTGCAAAGCTGGGAGTGGGGTGAGTTCCAGGAAAGTTTGGGCAAGAAGGTAATAAAGTTTTTTGACGATGATTTGGGTTTGGCGCAGATTGTAATCACTTCCTTGCCGCTGGGGCTCTCGTGGGCCTATGTGCCTCGCGGGCCGGTGTTTTTTAACCCCGAACGAGCCCAAGATTTAGCGGACAAAATTGTCCGAGCGATGCCGGCTGGTTGTGTTTTTGTGGTTTTGGAGCCGGCTGATCGCGTCAGTCTGTCTTGGAAAAAATTCAAGCCCCGCCAGCCGGTTGAAACCGTGGCGCTGGATTTGTCCCAGAGCGAAGGGGAATTGTTGGATGCCATGAATCCTAAAACACGCTACTCCATTAGGCGATCATTAACCAGCGGCTTGGATTTTGCGGAGGTAGAAGATGTTTCGGAGTTTTATAAACTTTTAGTCTCAACCGCCCGCCGCCAATCTTTTAGAACTTACCCCGAGATTTATTTTAAGCGCATGGTAGAGGCGATCGGTAAAAGCAATGTTAAAATTCTCGGCGCGCGTCACCAAGGCAAATTGCTCTCGGCCGGACTGTTTGTGATTTTTGGCTCCACGGCCTTTTACCTTCACAGCGGCTCGGATTACGAGTCGCACTCGCTGATGGCGCCGTATTTTATGCACTGGGAGGCGATTAAATATTTTCGAGCGCGCGGCTTAAAGAGTTATGATTTTTGGGGCATAGACGCCCAGCGCTGGCCGGGTATAACCCGTTTCAAAACCCGCTTCGGCGGCACAGTAAAAACATACCCAGGCGCTTATGTTAAAGTATTAAAGCCGTTTTGGTTTGGAGTATATCAATTGGCTAAGAAGTTTAATGTTGGATGAGACGCATTCTTAAGAAAATTGCCCCGCATATTTTGATCTCGGCCTATCATTATTTGTGGGCTATTTTTGCGGCGGCGTATTACGGCTGGCCCAGCCGCAAAATGGCGGTGATCGGGGTAACGGGCACTAAGGGCAAAACCTCCACGGCTAACTTTATTTGGTCGTGTCTTAACTCATCGGGTTTGAAGACTGGTTTGATCGGCACGGCCAACATTAGAATCGGCCATCAGGAGTGGTTTAACAAATATCACATGACCATGCCCGGCCGTTTGATTTTGCAGGGCTTGCTGGCGCAAATGGTCAAGGCTGGCTGCAAATACTGCATTGTTGAAACCACTTCCGAGGGCATCAAACAATGGCGGCACAAAGGCATCAGTTACGACATGGCCGCTTTTACCAACCTTACGCCTGAACATCTGGAGGCCCACGGCAGTTTTGAGGCCTATAAAAAAACTAAGGGCAAGCTGTTTGCCTCTTTGGCCAAATCCAAGCATAAAATTATTAGCGGGCAAAAAATCAAGAAGCTGACTATAGTCAATAATGACAGCTCGCACGCAGACTATTTCTTAAGTTTTAAGGCCGACAAAAAAATAACTTTTGGTTTTGGCGCCGGTGCTGATTACACGGCCGAAAATATCAAAGCGGACGTTAGCGGGGTGGATTTTGAAGTTGGAAGCGAAGAATATCATCTCAATATCATGGGCATCTTTAATGTTTATAACGCTCTGCCGGCCATAGTTATTGGCCGGGAGATTGGTTTGTCGGCCGATGCGATACGAAGGGGCCTTGCTGATCTCAAACTTATCCCCGGCCGAATGGAACTGATAGACGAAGGCCAGGATTTTACGGTTATTGTGGATTATGCTCACGAGAAGGAAAGTATGATGGCACTTTTGGAAACGGCCGTGGCGATGAGATCTGCCTCGTCTAAGATAATTATTTTGCTGGGCGCCGAGGGCGGCGGGCGTGACAAGGCCAAGCGCCCCGTAATGGGTGAACTGGCGGCTAAAACGGTTGATGTCGTGATTGTCAGCAATGTGGATCCCTATGACGACGATCCGCGGCAGATTTTGGAAGATATTGCCGCGGCCGCCGAGCGGTCGGGCAAATCAAGGGACACGAATCTTTTTGTAATAGAAGATCGCCGTTTGGGCATTGTTCGGGCTTTGGAGTTGGCGCGATCGGGTGATATTGTTTTAATAACCGGCAAAGGCGCGGAGCAGTCCATGATAATTAAAGGGCATCGGCTGGAGTGGGATGATAGAGAGGTGGTGAGGGAAGAAATACGGAGAGCAGAGAAGTAATTTCTAATTTCCAATATCTAATTTCTAATGAATGTTCAATGCTCAAGCCCCAATGTCAAAGATAATTGGACATTGGTTATTGGGATTTTATTGGAAATTGGGAATTGGATATTGGAAATTATGGACTCTGAAAAACGACGATTATGCGTTTATTGAAAGTGTTACTTAAAAAAGCAACTCCAGCCTCGCTATGGAATCTGGCTCATTGGATGTTCGGTTTTGCGGCCGCGGCCGTGTGCCGTTTTCCTTCGCGCAAAATGGTTGTTATTGGAGTAACCGGCACCAACGGCAAGTCCACGGTGGTGGAATTGATTCACGCGACCTTAAGCAGTTTTGGTTGGAATGTGGCGGCGATGTAATCGGTGAGGTGGTGGCTTAAGGATGAAGTTCAAGACAATGCTTCCGGTTTGAGCATGGCCGGCGGTTGGCAGCTGCAGAGATTTTTGAAAAAGGCGGCCGCGGCTGGCTGCCAGTATTTTGTTTTGGAAACCACCTCGCAGGGTTTGGTTCAGCACCGCGCTGCCGCTGTTAATTTTGATGTTGCGGTTATAACCAACCTGCGGCCGGAGCACATTGAAAGCCACGGCTCTTTTGAGAAATACCGTTCGGCCAAGGCCAAGCTTTTTAAGAAACTCCGTTTGGGAAAGGGCGGTGTCCGAAAAATAAATGTAGTGAATTTGGATGACCCTTCAGCCTTTTTTTACGCTCACTTCAAGTCAGATGAGCACTGGGGTTACGGTTTATTTGAAGTTAACAAACGCCCTGGCCTGGAGTGTCTGGTGCCAGAGAGCATTAAGTTTTCGGGCGACGGCATCAGTTTTGAGCTGGATAATGAAAAGTAT
>CAZGLK010000002.1:52948-60722 GCA_964526375.1 uncultured Candidatus Saccharibacteria bacterium
TATGACTGGGGAAATGGGGCTGCTTCCGAAGCTGTAATGCGTATATGGGAACATTTTCCGGAATTGTTTGCAGCAGATGACTTGCATAGGAGATAGTTTGTGAACAAATACAAGTGATTACAATGAAAAGTATGAAAGTAGTTTGGTGGGCGATACCAATTTATATAATGTTCTAGCCGCCTCGGCTGTGGCCCAGGCTCTAAAAATACCCCAGCGGCACGTTAAAGCGGCTCTTAAAAATTTTAAGGGCACGCCCGGGCGAATGGAAATAATCCAGCGCGAGCCCTTTATGGTTTGCCTGGACTATGCCCACACGCCCGATGCCTTGGAAAGTTTGTATCGTTTGGCGCGATCGCTCTGGTTGGGCGGAAAAGGGCGGCTTATTGCCGTTTTTGGCGCGGCTGGCGGCGGGCGCGATAAGTGGAAGCGGCCGCAGATGGGTGCTATCGCCGATAAGTTTTGCGACGAGATTATTCTTGCCGAAGAGGACCCTCACGAGGAAGACCCTGAAAATATTATTCACGATATTGCCGCCGGCATAAAGGAAAAAAACTACCGCAGAATTTTGGATCGCCGCTTGGCTATCCGCTCGGCTTTGGAATCGGCCCGCGCTGGTGATGTGGTGCTGATAACCGGCAAAGGCGCCGAGAAAACCATGACAACCAAATTCGGCTGCCTGCCCTGGGATGAAAAAACGGTTGTTTTAGACGAGCTGGTTAAATTGCAAAAATTGCAAAAAAAGTAATGTTAACAACTCTTGCACGATCGTATCAAGAGTGTTAACATTAAATTTAGATCATAATTTGGATCACAATGACGGATAATAATTCTTTAACCAGATCGATTTTGGAGAAATTGCAAGAAGCGGGCGAGTTAACCCTAGATGCGGTACTGCCCCAGAGCCGAGTTGAAGCCAGAGTATGGCGGACTCTTTTGGGATTGCCTGCCGGATACGAATTTTCTCCCAGAACATTTTCGGCCGTGCTCTCTCGTCTTAAAAAACAGGGTTTAGTATCTAAATCGGGCAGTCATAGGAAGTCTTTGTGGTCTCTGGCCAGAAAGGGCAGTGATGCTTTGGTGGATGTTATTGATTCGGAGTTGCCGCCTGAGGACGGCATTATTAGGTTGGTGATGTTTGATATTCCCGAGAAAGAAAGAAGAAAAAGGGATTTGGTGCGTTTGGAATTAGCGGCCTGCGGTTACAGCAAACTTCAAAGAAGCGTTTGGCTTGGTTATCGTCCCTTGCCGGATAAATTTATGAAATCCCTAGACGACCTAAAACTTAAAGGTAAGCTGCACATAGTCAGTGTCGACAAAGGCGGCACTTTAGAGATGGTTTGATGGTGCGATGTCAAACGTTTCTATTGTTTCTATCCGCAAGCCGTAAACGGTTATTGTTAACAAAAATTATACGATCGGATGATAGTTGTTAACAATGTTTGATTTGAGAAATCTGATGTCTAATCCTAATCCGGTGTCCAGAATGTCTGAAATGTCTAGTGTTTAAAGTGCGTCCGACTGGTTTTGCGGCAACTGGGTGAGAGTGATAAGATTAAACCATGAGCCAAAAAAGACCTGCCAAGATCATCAGTGCCATCTTTATTATCCTGCTTGCCGCCGCGGGATATTTGTATCTCAAGAATCCAGAGGCAATCACGGGCATATTACAGAGAAAATCAGACGAAACCGCCGACTGGAAAACCTATCGGAATGAGAAGTATGGGTTTGAGTTTAAGTACCCCGGTTTCTTTGGGGATATCCCGAGAGGTGACAGTGGGGTAGTGAATTTAAAAAGTGACACCCTGTCCTTTTCCGTGATTGATGAACCTCTAAATGGCATGGAATATAACAATCCGCCCGGTGGCCTTAGTTTTGAGTATAATGCGAGTGAAGATAGATGGATTTTAACAAGGGGTGGGGTTGAAGAGGCAAAATACGGCCCTCAAAGATATAATGTTCGTCAAGGTAAGGCTTATTTGGTTGCCGGCGGTGATGCGGGGGGAGTCCAACAGGTTGCGTATGTGGAATCACCTGATAAGAAATTTGTAGTACTGCTGACTATTTCCAGAGGTGAACTTGGAGATACAAAACCCTTGAGTGATCACGCGACAATTGTGAAAATCCTGGACTCTATTAAGTTTAATCGATGAACTATGCCCCGAATCAAAGAAATAATTTTGGCCTTGGCGATTGTGGTGGTTTTGAATTTGTTTTTTAACTACGGGGTTTTTACTTTTTACAAACCGCCCCAGTACGAAGTGTTTTGCCCGGTGGAGCTGACCCAAAAGCAGTATCCCGATGAGGCATCGTGTAAAGCAGTGGGCGGGCAGTGGTTTGAAAGCGGCGGCGATGTTAAATATTACCGCGGTGAGGTTGCTCCGGTTCCGGCGGCGCCCGATGGGTCAGACAGCCAAAAGGGCTGGTGTGATCCCGCAACCAAATGCCGTGAAAATCACGAGGCCGCCAGAAATGTCTACAACCGTAATGTTTTTGTGGTTTTGGTTGTAGCCGGCTTGGCGGCGCTGGCGTTGGGATTTTTGGTTTTTAATGTGCCGGCGGTGTCCCACGGTTTTTTGGGGGGCGGCTTGGTGTCGCTTATAATTGGCACCATTCGGTATTGGTCGGATATGGATGATTATTTGAGGTTTGTGATTTTGGGTATTGCCTTGGTGGTGTTGGTTTGGTTGGGATATAGAAAACTTGCTTCCCGGTAGTTGCCCCGAGAGTCTTTTATAAAACTGGGTGGGTGATGTTAACACTCCGATGACGATCGTCAGATGATTGTTAACATTAACTCTTGAGGTGTTTTGGAGTTTATTTATTCTCCTTTGCCGAATGTCGATCAATTTGCTGATCGGAGCTTCATAGGTATGGCGCCGGAAAAGATATTATTTCAAACTCAAGACGGTGTAAAGATCGCGGCTGATTATTATGCCGTTCCATCGGCGGTAAAGGCGGTGGTTTTGTTGCACATGATGCCGGCGGCAAAGGAAAGTTGGCGCGGATTCGCTCAAGAATTAAATCAGAATAATATCTCCGCTTTGGCCATTGACCTGCGCGGGCATGGCCAATCCCAAGGCGGCCCCGATAGTTATAAAAATTTTTCCGATTCTCAACATCAAGCCTCAATCAACGATGTTGAGGCAACGGTTGAGTTTCTAAAAAACAAAGGTTTTTACGAACCCAACATATTTTTGGCCGGGGCCAGCATTGGGGCTAATTTGGCTTTGCGGTATTTGGCCCAGCATTCGCAAACCAAGGCGGCTATTTTGCTTTCGCCCGGCTACGATTACCGCGGTGTTATCACCCAACCCTCGGCTAAATCTCTCCCTGCCAGCCAAGCCGTCTATTATGCGGCCGCCACCGAAGATATGCGCGGCTCGGGTAATACGGCGGCCGAGATGGCCCGCGGACTTTATGAGCTTACTCCGCAAGAAAAAAAAAAAGAACTGAAGATTTTTGAAGGTGGTGAGCACGGCACCGATATTTTAACGGCCCATCCCGAATTTGCCGCCGAGCTGGTTAGCTGGTTGTCTAATGTAAATTAAGATGCTAGTATTTTTGGAATGTCGGCGGAGAACAAGATAGTTTTTGATGTAGAAACCAAAAAGCAGTTTGACGAAGTTGGCGGCTCCCGCAACACCCATCTTTTGGGAGTGTCGGTGGCCGGTGTTTATAATTACGCCGATGATTCTTTTGAGGCCTTTGAAGAATCCGGACTGGAGCGGCTGGAGGAGTTGATGCTGGGGGCCAGTTTGGTGATCGGTTTTAACATCAAGCATTTTGACTACCCGGTTTTACAGCCGTATTTTAAGAAAGCCGTTTTGGCCCGCCTGCCCACCTTGGATTTAATGGAAAAACTGGAAGAGGTGGTGGGTTTTAGGCTGGGTTTGGACGCTCTGGCCAAAAGCACCTTGGGCGAGCAAAAATCATCACATGGCTTGGAGGCCTTGCAATGGTTTAGAGAGGGGCGGCTGGACGAGGTTAAAAAGTACTGCTTGCACGATGTTAAACTTACCCGCGATCTGTATGAGTACGGTCTTAAGCACGGCTCGGTGCTGTTTGAATCGCGCCAGGGCGGGCTAAGAACGGTGCCGGCCGGCTGGGTGGCGGGTGACAGCAACCAGATCCGGTCTATTCTGGCGCAGGCTTTCAAGAACAAGCAAGTGGTGGAAATAGATTATGTTTCCCACAAATCGGAAGACGGCGAGGAGGCCAGAAAAAAGCGCAGCATAGAAATTTATTCCATTAAAGGCGATACCGTAGAGGCCTTTTGCCACATGCGCCAGGACAAGAGGCATTTTAAGCTTTACCGGATTTTGGAGGCGCGGGTTGTTGAGATGAGTCACCAGAGGCCAGCATTATTTTAGGATCAGGAATTATGAAGCATGAATAAGGAATTATGAATAAGGAATTGGGAATTAGGAATTATGGAACAAAAATCGCCATCGTATTTTTTTCCTGATTCATCATTCCTGATTCATCATTCAATGAGCAACAGCCAAAATTTTCATAGTCCCACCAGAGGCACGCTGACCTTGGATCAGGTGGTGGGCGAGATCTACAATTACTTGCATCAAGACGATTGGCGCAAATATGCCATTGTAATAGGCACCGATTCGCAGGTCTACACCCACACCGATTTTGTAACCGCTGTGGTGGTGCGCCGGCTGGGCGCCGGCGGCCGCTATTTTTGGGTGCGCCAGCAGCACGATAATTTTAAGTCGCTTAGAGACAGGATTTACATGGAGACTCTAAAATCGCTGGAGCTGGCCGAAGTTATGTCTCAACATTTATACTTGGCATTAAAAAACGATGAGCGTTTTTCCACCTCGGACGGCAAAAGTTTAATTGAAATTCATGTGGATGTGGGCCAGAACGGCGAGACGCGGGATATGATCAGGGAGGTGGTGGGTATGGTGCGCGGCAACGGTTACGAGGTTAAAATTAAACCCCTAAGCTACGCCGCCTTCGTGGTGGCGGATCATCATACATAATTTTGTTTTTGCAAAATTATGCCAGCAATTGAGTAACTAAGTAATTAGGTAATTAAATTTCCCAATTACCCAATTACCCAATTTCTTTTTCTTTTTGCCCTCGTAGTTCAACCGGACAGAACACTGGCCTCCGGAGCCGGCGATGGCAGTTCGAATCTGCCCGAGGGTACCAGTAGCAGGTTTGTTTGATTTGATAAAACTCTAGTATTGTGTTATATTAGGATTGTTCTTTTGTGATGTATTCTTAAACGAAAAAAGGAGGTGATCAGCAAATGGAAGCAGAATACGTCGGCGGCCACACGGTTGAGGTAATCCACGGTGGTTATTTTATGACCGTTCTTGCCAAACCCAGCGGCGGGCTGCAGATTTTAGCGCACGGCAGTTACTCTAGCCGTTATAGGGCGATTCCGCGGGATATTTGGAAGCAAATGCTTTCTTGCGCGGGCAAGGAGTTGCGCCGCCAGCGCTCGCCAATAATCCCAGCTCGTTGAAACCAACGAGCTGGTTTTTTTATATTTTCTGGGAGAAATCCCCGCCCCTCGACAGGCTCGGGGCGGGGATGAATGCCAGCCCCCAGCGAGTCCCGAGCTGGCCTCGGGACGAGCGGAGGGAAATATATAAATCCAAGCACTTTTGCAAAAGGGCGGTAGGTACTCCATCAGGAGTACCTACCGCCCCTTGGGGCGGGGATTTCTATTTTGCGCTATACTTATAGGTGTTATGGTGCGCTTAGTGATGGGCATAGACGAGGCCGGGCGGGGGTGCGTGATTGGTCCATTGTTTTTGGCGGCGTTTTTGATTTCCGAAGAAGACCACTTGATTGACCGTCTTAACGATTGGGGTGTTAGGGATTCCAAGCTGCTTCTTTCGCACCGGAGAGATCTTTTGGCCGGGCAGTTAAAAAAACTGGCGGTGGGTTACAAGGTCGCCAGAATTCCCCCGCGGCTTTTGGATAGATTTTCTCTGAACGAGCTTGAGGCAAAATTCTCGGCTGAATTGATCAATAGGTTCAATCCCCATCGGGTGTATCTGGACGCTCCGGCATCGGGTAGGGGTATTCGTAATTATTGCAGCTCGGTTGCGTCTTTGTGTTCCGCTCCGCCGCGCTTGGTGGGTGCCAACAAAATGGACGACACCAATGTTCTGGTGGCCGCGGCCTCTATACTAGCCAAATCAGCCCGTGAGCAGCATATCCGCACGTTAAAAAAGAAATTTGGAGACTTCGGTTCGGGCTACCCCAGTGATCCCAAAACCACCAAATGGCTGGCGGGTTGGAAAAGATCTCATGGGGACTGGCCGGGGGTGGTGAGGAGGAAATGGCAAACACTACTAAAGTTAAAATAATCCTAAACTACAAATTTATCCGAATGCACCAAATGAATTTATTATTCGGAGTATTAGGATACGTTCGGATTTTTTGGATTATTTTATCAAAAGTATGAAGCTTTATTTCCACGGCGGCGCCGGCGTTGTCACGGGCGCCAATTATCTTATAGAGTGCGCCGGTACTAAGATTCTGGTTGACTGCGGTTTGCAGCAGGGCAGCCGTTTTGTGGAGAAACAAAACTACGAACCCTTTCCCTATAGTCCCGCCGAAATAGACGCCGTTTTTTTAACCCATGCCCACATTGATCATGTCGGCCGCCTGCCCAAGCTCTACCGCGACGGTTTTCGCGGCCGGGTTTTTGCCACCTATCCCACTTTGGATTTAGCCCGCTTAAATTTAGACGATAGCCTTCATATTCTAAAAGACGAGGCCAAGGGTTTTCACGAAGAGCCGTTGTTTGAAGAAGAGGATGTTATCGGCTGCTGGAAGCTGACCCACGGCCGGCCGTATCATCAGGAGATTGAAATCAGCCCCAATGTGAAAGTGCGTTTTAACGACGCCGGTCATATTTTGGGCTCATCAATTATAGAGGTATTTTTGTCCGAGGAGAATCGCCGGTCTAAGATAGTCTTTTCGGGTGATTTGGGTAACCCGCCCACGCCGTTGCTAAAACCAACTGAATCCATCGGCAGCGCCGATTATGTTTTGGTGGAATCGGCTTACGGCGATCGCCTGCATGAGGATCGTTCTCGGCGCAAGGAAAAGCTGGAGAAAGTAATAGAAAGCGTCATAGTTCACGGCGGCACGTTAATGATTCCGGCTTTTGCCATTGAACGCACGCAGGAATTATTGTTTGAGCTTAACGGTCTGGTGGAATCCGGCCGCATTCCCAAAATACCAGTTTTTATTGACAGCCCTTTGGCCATTAAGGCCACGGCCGTGTACCAAAAGCATGTCGATTATTTTAACAAAGAAGCCGCTTATTTAATAGCTTCGGGCGACGATTTGTTCAATTTTCCCGGACTGGAGTTTTCTTTAACCACTTTGGCCTCCAAAGCCATCAACGATGTGCCCCCGCCCAAAGTGGTCATCGCCGGATCGGGCATGTCGGAAGGCGGGCGCATTCTGCATCACGAAAAAAGATATTTGCCTGATCCCAAATCCACCCTCTTGATTATTGGCTATCAAACCCAAGGTAGTTTGGGGCGGCGGCTTTTGGATGGGGCACAAGATGTTAGAATGTTCGGGGAAGACATTCCGGTAAGGGCGCAGGTTAAGGCCATCGGCGGATATTCGGCCCATGCCGACCAAGCCGCTCTGGTAAACTGGGTCGGGCGCATCTCTGGGCTCAAGAAAGTTTTTGTGGTTCAGGGCGAGGAAGGACCGGCCGGCGCGTTAGCGTCGAGAATCAGAGATGAGATGGGGCTTGATGTTGAAGTGCCGCAATCGG
>CAZGLK010000003.1:0-5591 GCA_964526375.1 uncultured Candidatus Saccharibacteria bacterium
GGCAATTCTATCAAAAAATCAACAAAGTGTTACCGATGTACCCGTCTCGTACAGGCAATTGACAGGCACTAAAAAACCTGCTAAACAGGAGATATCTTGCAGGTTAGCCTCGATCTCGCATCGGCGACTGCAGATACTGCAGATATAGTACCTTAAACAATCAACCCGATTGAAGTCCGACTTCAATTACACACAAGGAGGCCGAAAATGGCTGCGTTTAATTTTCTAAACCTGTCGCCGACTTATTTGGCAACCGTGAGTGAGGAAATACGCACTCGACGCGACATTCTAACGGCAGAAGCCGGTTTTACCGATGAATTTTTATGGCCAAACCGAAAGGCGGACATTCCCACGGTCAAAGCGGCTTGGACGGAAAAAGGCATAACTGTATCATCAGATTCCGTGCTCAAATACGACCATGGGATACTGCGGACCACTTATCTTTTTCTGACTGGCGATGATTCCGTTCGCGCGGCGATACTGCAAAAGCTTGGAAGGAAAGACCCGTATTGCTTTGCAGTAGGTTACTTCCTGAAAGACGGTATCACTTCGTGGGAAGTCGTTCAGCAGCTTGCCATGGAGCCGGTGGTGATAACAGAAGAAGGGGTGATTGAAGTGATCACCGCCACACCACCGCAGGATCAGACAGAGACTTTAACCGAGGAAGAGCCGCCGGATTTTTTTTTTAATGATACGGCGACCACCGAGACGCCAATTTTCATCATCGAGCCCGACGAGGAAGATGAGGAAGATACGGAGACAACAGAGGTACCGTCAGATGTGCTTTTGCGAATGGCTCGTGATGAATTTGAGCATCTAAAACGAGGCGCCGCGTTGGCTTTCCAGTTGATGGAAAGGTTGACCCAAAGGGATGCAGAACGAGAAGAATACCTGGAGTCTTGTGAGGCCAGGATTGAATTGTTGGAAGAAGCAATAGCTGGTGCCAAAACTTTCAAAGACGTTCCGGAGCTCCAGCAGCTACTCAGCTTGACCGATAAACTCGCCAAAGAGGAAGAGGAACTGGAAAAGAGGTGCGAGAAACTGCCCAATACCAGCCCGCATCATGGCGACAAGCCGGTTGTGTACGAGGACCGCTTCCGGGATGAATTTTGCAACTTGAGCAGACCAGCTGCCACCCGCGTGGTCAAACAGCTGAAAGCTCTTTTCAACAGGGGTCCGGATCACAACTCGCTCCAAACCAAGCGCATTTGGCATGAGGATTTGCCAGGCACGCCCAAAGGCAGTTGGTCTTGCAAGGCCGGGAGCGGCGGTCCCCACGCTCTAAGATTTACTTGGCAAGGGACTGACACCGAAATTACGGTGTTCGGTCTTTACCTCAGGAATGATCTTTTCTAGCAACTTGGAAACGAAGTTTCCAAGTTGCAAAACGCTCCGATCTTGCATCGGAGCGTTTTTTAATCCAAAAGTACCTAGCGCCTAATTTCCTAATATCCTAACCTCCTGACTTAATAGTCCTCCATTCCCCCCATCCCACCCATGCCTCCGTGCGGCATGGTTGGTGATTCTTTCTTTTCGGGAATGTCGGTTACCACCGCCTCGGTGGTTAAGAGCATGGAGGCGATGGAAACAGCATTCTGCAAAGCCAGGCGGGTTACTTTTACGGGGTCAATGATGCCTGATTTTACCAAATCCTCATACTTATCAACCGCAGCGTTGTAACCCACATTGCCAAGGCGCTTTTTAACCTCTTCCGTTACCACCGAACCGTCCACGCCGGCGTTGTAGGCGATTTGGCGCAAGGGTTCTTGGATGGCGCGTAAAACAATTTCCGAACCGGCCTGCTCATCGCTCATTTTTTTGGCCGTGTAGCCGTCAACAATTTTTGCCGCCTCACCCAGCGCCCGCACAAAAGCCACGCCGCCGCCCACCACAATGCCCTCTTCTACCGCCGACTTGGTAGCCGAAAGCGCGTCTTCAATGCGCTGTTTCTTTTCTTTTTGTTCAACTTCGGTGGCCGCGCCAACTTTTATCACCGCCACGCCGCCCGAGAGCTTGCCCAAACGCTCCTGCAGTTTTTCTTTGTCAAATTCCGAGGTACTCTCTTCAATTTGCCCCCTGATTTGCTTGATGCGTTTTTCAATGGCCGCCTTGTTGCCAGCGCCGCCAATAATGGTGGTGTCTTCTTTGGTTGAAACAATCTTGCGTGCTTCACCCAGCATGTTTACTTCAACCGAATCCAGACGCAGACCCTTTTCTTCGGTAACCACCTCGCCGCCGGTTAATACCGCAATGTCCTCCAGCATCTCTTTGCGCCTGTCGCCAAAGCCGGGCGCCTTAATGGCCAGAGCGTTAAATGTGCCCCGAATTTTGTTGACCACCAAAGTGGCCAGCGATTCGCCCTCAACATCATCGGCGATAATCACCAAATCCTTTTTGCCCGATTTAGCCAGTTTTTCCAAAAGGGGCAGAATTTCGTTGATGGCCGAGATTTTTTTGTCGGTTATTAAAATAAACGGATTTTCGTGCACCGCCTCCATTCTTTCGGCGTTGGTAATCATATAAGGCGAAATATAGCCGCGGTCAAACTGCATACCCTCCACAATTTCTTTAGACAGACCGAAAGTTTGCGATTCCTCCACGGTAATAACGCCGTCTTTGCCCACTTCATCCATAACATCGGCAATAAGTTTGCCGATTTCGGTGTCTTGAGCCGATATGGTGGCCACCTGCGAAATGCCATCGTAACCGGCCACCGGGCGGGCCATTTTCTTTAAGGATTCAACCACCGCGTTTGAGGCAGTCTCCATGCCGCGCTTCATGCCCACCGGATTAAAACCGGCCGCCAGTTTTTTAAAACCTTCTTGAATCATGGCTTGAGCCAAAACCGTGGCGGTGGTGGTGCCGTCGCCGGCCACATCGTTGGTTTTGGAAGCCACTTCTTTTACCAAAGCCGCGCCGATGTTTTCAAACCTGTCTTCCAACTCAATTTCTTTGGCCACGGTTACGCCGTCTTTGGTAATTGAAGGCGCGCCGTAGCTTTTGTCTAAAACCACATTGCGGCCTTTGGGACCCAAAGTAATTTTTACGGCGTTAGCCAAAATATCCACGCCTCTTAAAATGCGCTTGCGCGCGTCGTCAGAAAATTTTATTTGTTTCGCCATATTTCAACCCTACTAATTACTAATCTTTACTAATTTACTAATAATTTATTGGTAGATTAGTAACTATTCGTAATTGGTAGGGAAATCATTCCAAGATTGCGAGAATATCCTCCTCCCTGGCAATTAAGTATTCTTTGCCATCAACCTTTATCTCGTTGGGGCCGTATTTGGAAAACAAAACGATATCCCCTTTCTTTACCGAAGGATTGGTCAGATTACCCTTGTCGTTCATCTTGCCGGGTCCCACGGCTATAACCTTGCCCTGTTCGGGGCGTTCTTTGTCTAGGGTGTCGGGCAGATATATGCCCGATTTAGTTTTTTCCTCTTTGCCTAAGGGTTCAATTAAAACCCGGTCGGCGAGAGGTTTGATTTTTTTCATATTTATCTACCCTACTAATTACCAATCATTACTAATTTACTAATCGGATTCGCAATTCGTAGATTAGTAACTATTTGTAATTAGTAGGACATTATCACTCTACCCCTCCGATTGCCAATCTTAGCAGTTGTTAAAACTACGGTCAAGAGGCGGCGGTCTCAAATGAACCCACTCCAAGCGGTGGGGCATTACGAGCGCCTGCCTGCCGGCAGGCAGGGCAAAATGAACCCGACCCCACCCCGAGCTTGTCGAGGGGCGGGGTATTCGGCGAAGGAGAATAAAAGCCTCCGGCGACATTTGTCACAGGAGGCTGGCGGCGATTGAGGAATTGATCCTGTCCCCCTTTGGGGTTCGTGTTGTGTGTGTTTTTGCGACGTGCCGACGCAAGGATCGAGACGAGGGAAGGGACAGGATTCGCCGTTTATAGAAGGATAAAGAGCAGCTTGAAGTACGAGGAATGAAATTACTCTTCAATGATATGCCATCTCCTATCCACAGTCAACCCAGCTCTTGTGCACTATTTCGCTCCTAGATACAAAATCACATCATTATCATACGATCGTTTCTTAATGATAGGATTTGTAAATCTAAAAAATCTAAAGGGTTTTCTTCAAAAGCGGGATCTCAAAAACCGCCCGGTGTAACTGGTTTTATTTTCAGCCACCTCTGCCGGCGTGCCCGCAACTATAACTTTCCCGCCTTTATCTCCCCCTTCGGGGCCGAGGTCAATAATATAATCGGCCGTGCGGATAACATCTAAATTGTGCTCTATCACTATTACGCTGTTACCCTTATCGCGCAAAGCGTGCAGTACTATCAGCAATTTTTTAACATCATCAAAATGAAGGCCGGTGGTGGGCTCGTCCAAAATATAGAGGGTCTTGCCGGTGTCGCGGCGGGCCAGTTCCGTGGCCAGTTTGACGCGCTGGGCTTCGCCCCCCGAAAGTGTGGTGGCTGGCTGACCCAATTCCATGTAGCCCAGCCCGACTTCTGCCAGAGTGCCCAATTTTTGTTTTAACGTGGGAATGTTCTTAAAAAATTCGCTGGCTTCGTCCACCGGCATCTTCAAAACCTGGGCTATATTTTTGCCTTTATATTCCACCTCTAGGGACTCTTTGTTGTATCTGGTGCCGTGGCATTCCTCGCACTCTACATAAACATCAGCCAGAAAATGCATCTCTATTTTGCGAACGCCTTGTCCTTCGCAAGCTTCGCAGCGGCCGCCTTTTACATTAAAACTAAAACGGCCCGGCTCGTAGCCGCGAATTTTGGCTTCGCGGCTGGCGGCAAAAAGGTCTCGGATTGACCCAAACGCGCCAGTGTAGGTAGCCGGGTTGGAGCGGGGCGTGCGGCCGATAGGGCTTTGATCTACCACCACCACTTTGTCCAGGTTTTCCCAGCCGACAATTTCCTTAAACTTGCCTGGCAGATCTTTGGCGCCGTAGAATTTTTGCATCAGAAATCGGGCTAAAGTATCGTTTATTAAACTTGACTTGCCCGACCCTGATACACCAGTAATTACCACAAACCGGCCCAAAGGTATTTTGACGGCAATGTTTTTAAGGTTATTCTCTTGGGCGCCAGCAATCGTCAAAAATCCTGGAACTTGGAACTTGGAACTTGGAACTTGGAATTTATTTGAAAATTGGTCATTGAAAATTGGAAATTTTATTGTCTTTCTTCCCGCCAAATACTCTCCCGTCAATGTCTTTGATCTCAACAACGTTTGCGGAGTCCCCTGAAATATAATATGTCCTCCCTGTTTGCCCGCGCCCGGGCCAACATCCACCACCCAATCGGCCGCGCGGATGGTTTGCTCATCGTGCTCCACCACAATAACGCTGTTGCCTAAATCTTTAAGTTTCTTGAGAGTGCCGATGAGTCGGGCCTGATCGCGCTGGTGCAAGCCAATGGAAGGCTCATCCAAAATATACAAAACACCGCTTAGCCCTGAGCCGATTTGAGTAGCCAAGCGGATGCGTTGGGCCTCACCGCCCGAGAGGGTGGCGGCCGAGCGGGCCAAAGTTAAATACTCCAGGCCTACATCCAAAAGAAAATCCAGCCGATTCAAAATTTCTTTGATAATCGGC
>CAZGLK010000003.1:5601-40139 GCA_964526375.1 uncultured Candidatus Saccharibacteria bacterium
CGGCGATTTTCTTTTCTGCCTGGGTTAGTGTTTTTGGAAGTTTTGGAAGTCCGACTTCCAAAGGAAGTCGGACTTCCTTAAATTTAGGTATCCGGCCGCCGAGGATAAAAGTAAAAAAATCCAAGCAGTCTTTGATAGAAAGATTTACAACCCCATCAATTCCCCGCCCCAAAAACGTAACTGCCAAAGCCTCTGGTTTTAGGCGCGCGCCGCGGCAGGCCGGGCAAATTTTTTCTAACATATAGCGCTCTATCTCGGCGCGGGTAAATTCGGACTCGGTTTCCCTGTGGCGCCTTAAAAGATTGGGGATCACTCCTTCAAAATCGCCGTCTCGATTTTTGTCGCCGTAAAGAATAATATCCAGTGTCTTTTGAGGCAGGTTCTTTGTTGGTGTTGATACGGAGAACCCATATTTTTGCGCCAGCTCCTCAATAATATAGAAATACCAGCTCTGCCTTCCAACCCGATGAGAGGCCGCCGCCCAGGGGCGAATGGCACCCTCCTCTAATGTCAGATTCTTATTGGGAAAAACCAAATCGGGGTCAATTTCCAAAGTGTGTCCCAAACCGGTGCAATGCGGGCAGGCACCATGGGGACTATTGAAAGAGAAACTGCGCGGTTCTATTTCGGGAAAGTTTATGCCGCAATAGGCGCAGGCCAGCGATTCCGAAAAAAGTTCATCCCGGATATTTTCCGCGTTGATCTGCGTTATCATCAAACCGTTTCCCATTTTTAAGGCTTGCTCCACCGATTCGGCCACTCTGGCTCTCAAATCTTTGTCAGGATCAGCGTCATTGTCAAAAGTCAGCCGATCCACAACCACCTCCACGGAGTGCCGCTTGTATCTTTCCAAATTGAGTTTAAGTGCCTCCTCCACTTTAAGAATCTCGCCGTCAACTCTTACTCGGTTGTAGCCTGAATCGGCCAGTTTTTGAATAACGCTTTTGTGCTCACCCTTTTGATCTTTTATAAGCGGTGCCAGAATTACCACTGCTGTTCCCGCTGGCAGTTTTAGAATTTGGTCGGTGATCTGGCTGGGATTCTGCCGGCTTACCTCGCGGCCGCACTGCGGGCAGTGCGGCCGGCCGGCTCGGGCAAACAAAAGCCGCAGGTAATCATAAATCTCTGTGATGGTCCCCACCGTAGAGCGTGGATTTTTGGACACGCTTTTTTGGTCTATGGAAATGGCCGGCGAAAGCCCGTCTATGTGATCCACTTCGGGCTTGTCCATAACTCCCAAAAACTGCCGAGCATAAGCCGATAAGCTTTCTACATACCGCCTCTGCCCCTCGGCATACAAGGTATCAAAAGCCAGCGACGACTTGCCCGAACCCGAGACCCCGGTTATCACCACCAGCTTGTTCTTGGGAATATTAAGACTGACATTCTTTAAGTTATGCACCCGCGCCCCGCGAATTTTGATATAATCTGACTTGGCCATGAGGTATAATTATACCGCCTAAAACGGGCAAAATCAACAAAACAGACGTCCGACCACTGTTTCCCAGTGGTCGGACGTCTGTGGTGAAATAAGGTCACTCTATCAATAGTCTTCTGAACTTTTCGTCTTTCTCTTTTCTCGAGGCTATGTTCTTAAAAGAATCCAGCACGAATTTTTCGTATTCTCTGATGCTGGAAAATTGATCCAGAACAATGCTTTTCTCGCAGAAACCACCAGTGGCCTGATCGATATACTCTTCCCAACTAGATTTACTTAACATCATGGTGGCATCTCCAAGGCTTCCCAAGCGATTGTTCAGGTTTATATAGACACTCAAATGTAAAAGATATTCGTTTGAGTTAACATGGACGGATTTAAATTTGCCTTGAAACAGAACTCCATTTCGACTATATTTATCATTAAAAAATCTGGTGTACCCGCCGCTTAATCTTTTTATAAACTCGCTGATACCTCGTTCCTGCCGCTGCCGCAGCAACAAATGATAGTGGTTTGGGTTGAGACAATAACATACCACATCCACAAGTCTTTTTTCAGCTTCTTCCCAGCGGTCCGACCACTGGTGGGATAATTCCTTCTTGTCCCTAAGACTGCCAATAGGCTTTTCGGTGTTGAAAAATATTATACTTTCGAGAAAACGATTCAGATCGTTTTCCTCCAAAAATATATCCCTCTGCTCTACACCTCTATTATAGATATGATAAAATTCGCCATTCACTAGTGGGGTCTTCCTCATAATAATATTTTAGCATATCCAGTGGTCGGATTACTGATACCAAGCCAGTAATCCGACCACTGGGGCCATAAGACCAATACTCTCTCCGACAAAAAATCAAGCCCAGTCGCGTTTAACGCGACTGGGCTTTTTGGATTCCCCCCATGTCCCACGCCGAGTATGGGTCAATCCATACCCACTGCCAACCGCACTGATTTAATCTCCTCCCCTATGGAGATTTCAAGCCGAGATCCCTCTTTAATATTCTCCCATTCACTATCAGAGAAACTGGACCTGGTTAGGGTATGTACTCTGCCCTGAGAATCCTTTATGTCCATGGCATATGCGATGGTTTTGCCTCGGCCGCAGTCAAAACAATAAGCCTTGTTAAAGGGGTTCTCTGATGCTACCGTGATAACCTCTTTTCTCTTTCCAAGTTGAAGATCACGAAAAACACACATAACCTCCACCTCCTTTCCGAGATGTTGAAAATTTGCCAAAGAACATTATTTCTCGTATGCTTGCACATAATTACTATGACGTCAACTGGAGTCAAAAATCTGCCAGCTTCGCCGGGGGTTTATCTTTTCAAAAACAAAGCCGGCGGGGTAATTTATATTGGCAAATCGGGCAACTTAAAAAATAGGGTCAAGAGTTACTTTAATAAAGGAGCCAAGTTTTTTAACCCCGCGAAAATCAAGATGCTCTCGGAGATTGCCGATGTTGAAATAATCAAAACCGCATCAGAAATAGAAGCTCTAATAAAAGAATCCGAGCTGATAAAAAAGTATAAGCCCAAATTCAATGTCCTAATGCGCGACAGCAAAAACTATCTTTATGTTGGATTTTCTAAAGAGAGCTACCCCAAGATCTATCTTACGCATCAAAAGATCCAAGATCCAAGGTGCAAGATACAAGATTATGTCGGTCCATTTACTGATGGTAACGCCGTCAGAAAATCTCTCCGATTACTGCGCGGCATCTTCCCTTACTGCACCTGCAAGCAAAAACATGCTGTCAAATGTCTCAACGCCCATATGGGCCGGTGCTTGGCCGTCTGTTGTCTCAAAGCGCCCAACGATATTTCTAATTTCAGCGATCGCCTAAAACAGAAATATCTAAAAAATATCAAAGCTATAAAGAATATACTTTCCGGCCGAAGCCGGATTATTCTAAAATCACTTCGGCGGGAGATCAAACAGACAATCAGGGGGCAAAATTTTGAACGAGCCCAAGAGTTAAAAGGACAGATCGAAAGTCTTGAGGAAATACTGGCCCATGCCCAAGTGCTAACCCCGGAATATGAAACCAGCCCGGCCATTTTTGCCGATGTCCACCCCAATTTTAAACTGCTGGGTTTTAGAACTAATCCCGAACGGATTGAGACCTACGACATCTCCAACATCCACGGCCAAGAAGCCGTTGGGTCAATGGTGGTATTTGAAAGACAAAAAGACGGAACTTATAAACCGAACAAAAACCATTACCGCCGCTTTAAAATCAAATTCGTAAAAGGTATAAATGATCCGGCCATGATGGCCGAAATAATATCGCGGCGGCTTAGCCACAAAGATTGGCCTTTACCCCAGCTTATAATCGTAGATGGCGGCCGGACACAGCTTAACGCCGCTTTGAAAGCCCTGGGCGGAAGAAAAATCAGAATGATCGCCCTAGCCAAAAGACAAGAAGAAATATATCTACCCGAAAGAAAAGAGCCACTCCTCGCCCAGAGTTTTGGCCTGGAGCTCAAACATCTTTTCCAAGCCATCCGCGACGAAGCCCATAGATTTGCCGTAACCTATCACCGCAAGCTGCATCGCAGATGGGTAGTTGACTAATTTTTGCCGTTTTGCTACCATTGTAAAGTCTTTAATAAGAGCCTCGTTTTGATAGGTAAAATGGCGTTTCTCTAACACAATGTTACCCCCAAGGGGTTGGTTTTAGATGTTGCTCAATATTATTCAAATTATATTAGGCATCTTGTTGGGAGCGGCTGTTTTGCTGCAGCGTCAGGGAGCTGGGCTTTCGGGCGCTTTCGGCGGCGAGGGCGAGTTTTATCATTCCCGCCGCGGCGCCGAAAAATTTTTGTTTATTGCCACGGTTATTTTGACTGTATTGTTTTTTGCCACCGCTTTGGTTAATATAAGATTCTAAACTTGAGATTCTCCATTAAAAATTTAATCGGCAAAAAACCGCGGGCGCTAATTCAACAGTGGAAATTTCTAAGGTCACTCTCGTCTAAACACTGGCGCCATGTTTTAAGAAATCTGGACGCGGCTGAACTTAGAGCCATACTCATTTGGCTGGGTCTGGCCACAATCGCAGGTCTGTTTCTGGCGGGCTATGACTATTGGGCCTTGCGAACACCTATGCCCTCTTCGGGCGGCAGTTACACCGAGGGCGTGATGGGCGAACCGCATTATCTTAATCCCCTGCTTGCTTCCAGCAACGAGGTTGACCGCGATCTGACCACGCTTATATTCTCCGGCCTGGTTAAACACAGCGAACAGGGTGAAATTGTTCCGGATTTGGCCGAAAGTTATAAGGTTAGCAATGACGGCAAAACTTACGAATTTATCTTAAAACCTAACCTGTTCTGGCCCGACCAAGAGCCCCTAACCAGTGATGATGTGGTTTTTACCATTAACTTAATAAAAGATCCCAAGTATCAAAGCCCTCTTAAAAACAACTGGCAGGGCGTTAAGGCCGAAAAAGCAGATGAGCGCAAGGTGATTATCCGCCTGCCGGTGGAGTACACCCCCTTTTTGGAGAATGCCACGGTAGGCATTTTGCCTAAACACTTGTGGAGTCAGGTTCAACCCCAGAATTTTTTGCTGACACAGCTCAACATTAGGCCAATCGGATTAGGACAGTACCAGCTTAGAAAGATGACTAAAAATGCCGCCGGGTCCATTCGTTCCATTGAGCTCTCTCCCAATCCCAACTACCCCGAAAAGTCCAATATTGAGCGCCTGACCGTGCGTTTTTATGAAGACCAGGAGAGCTTAATTAACGCTTACCGCCGCCGGCAAGTAGACGGTTTTGCTCTAAGTTCGGTGCGGGAAATAGATGATCTGAAAGCGTCCGTTAACCTTTACCGCCTTAAACTCCCCCGTTATTTCGCCGTCTTTTTTAATCAAGATAAGTCGCCGCTCTTAAAAGAAACAATCGTGCGCCAAGCTCTGGCCTATGCCACCGATCGTGGCGCTATTGTGCGCGAAGTCTTAAAAGAAGACGCCCAGGTGCAATACGGACCTTTCCCTTACGGTTTGTTAAACATAAAACAGCCAGACCAGAAGTACGAATTTGATTTGGAAAAAGCCGAGAGCATTTTGGAAAAAAACAAATGGAAGATTTCTGCCGAAACTGGCTGGCGCGAAAAAAAATTGCCGGGCGATAAAAATCCCTCCCAGCTTGAACTGACGCTGACCACCACCGACTGGCCGGAATTGACCCAGGTAGCCAGCATTCTAAAACGCGATTGGGAAAAAATCGGAGTGAGGGTTAATTTGGATGTCGTGCCGGTGGCGGCCGTTCAGTCGCAAGTAATCCGCCCGCGCCAATACCAAGCCCTGCTGTTTGGCGAGGTGCTGGGCTTAAACCCAGACCCGTTTTCCTTCTGGCACACCACTCAACGCAAAGACCCCGGCCTAAACTTGGCTCTGTACAGCAACAAAACGGTGGATGGCCTTTTGGAGACGGCTCGGCAGAATCTGACGCCAGAGCAGCGCGCTGGCAAGTACGAGAGGTTTCAAAACATATTGATGGACGACATGCCGGCCATATTTTTGTACAGCCCCAACTATATTTATGCCGTTTCCAGCAAGATCAAAGGCATCGCCGCCCAAGCCGTCAATACCCCATCGCAGAGGTTTGAAAATATCAATAAGTGGTACATAGAAACCTCGCGGGTAAAAAAATAGCCTAGGTTGCGATGGCGGCGGCAGATTTACCCCGTATAGCTGATGGGCGCGTGGCGGAACTGGCATACGCGTACGCTTCAGGAGCGTATGGACGCAAGTCCTTGAGGGTTCAACTCCCTCCGCGCCCACAAAGCTGGCCAATTTATTGGCCGGCTCCGGGAGTTGAAAGCCGGAGCAATGTGCCGCCAGCAGGCGGCACCGTGAGGCGGGATCGCGACCGAGCCGAGTGACGACGAGGCGAGAGTTGTGATCAACTCCCTCCGCGCCCACCACTTGTACGGGCGCACTAGCTTGAAGAATTTTTAATCATATGATCGAACCTAAAGAATTTAAAAAGCTTCTAGATTTTGTTTACAGCGCACACCAAGAACATTGCACAAAAAAGGATTTTCGGCAGAGTGGCAAGGTTCCTTTTGTTGTACATCCAATCTGGTGTGCAATGGTTTTATTGAATGATACTCGTGTACCATACGAAGAGCGCCGTATTGGCTATCAAGCTCTTTTACTCCACGATGTTCTTGAGGATACGAGCTTGAAACTTCCCGATTGGGTGGAGCCAGAAGTTACAAAGCTAGTTGAAGAAATGACCCATGGAACATGGGAAGAAGAAAAAGCCATTGATAAAAAATCATCTCTAGTTCAGTTGTTAAAATTGTGCGACAAAACAGCCAGCATGTACGATGAGAATGTGCGACCTGATCCACAGAGACGACGTGAATGGAAAGAACTCGTCCAGAAGTTGTTGAAAAATGTTGAGCCAAATTACAAAAACAGCAGGATTGTTTCATTAGCTAGGGCCACTTTAGAGAATACAGATTGGTGAAAGTTATTTTATTCATAAGCGAATAATAAATTCCTAATTCATAACTCATTCTTCTCAAAAAAATGATTCCAACAAAACCCAGCATTAATTTTTCCCAGCCGAGCTCTAATACCGCGTCGCCTGCCTACCGGCAGGCAGGGCTGGCGGGCCCCGTAAAAGCGGTGAGCGCTCACGGGGCGGGCTTGTTCCGCGGCCGGTCGGCCCAAAACGCCGTGGGTTTCCGCCCGCGCCCGAGCGACGACCCACGGACGCCGCAGAAAAACTGCCTGCGGATTATTCCTCTGGGCGGTTTGGGCGAGGTTGGCCGCAACATGACGGTAATAGAGTGGCGCGACTACGAGCGCGATGATCGCGATATTTTAGTGGTGGATGCCGGCGTACGGTTTCCCGAAGAAGACATGCCCGGCATTGATTTGCTGATTCCTAACGTCAGATATTTGGAGGATAAAACCGACAAAATCAGCGGCCTGATTTTTACTCACGGCCACTTTGACCATATTGGCGCTCTGCCTTACATTATTGAAAAACTGCGCAACCCCTTAATCTACGCCGCGCCGCTGACGCGGGGCTTAATTATAAAGCGGCACGAGGAGTTTAAGCATCTGCCCAAGCTGCAAATTGATGAAATCAAGAACGGCGACAAAAGAAAAATCGGAGTTTTTGAGGTGGAATTTATTCACATAAACCACAGCATCCCCGACGACATGGCTTTGTTGATAAAAACGCCTGTTGGCCAAATAATGATGACTTCCGATTTTAAGTTTGATCATGCGCCGATAATAGACAAGCCCGCCGAGCTTGACCGCCTAAAGTCTATTGGTAACGAGGGTTTGTTGTTGTTGATGTCCGACAGCACCGGCGCCGAGGAGCCGGGCCATTCGCTCTCGGAATCCGACATTCAAAAAAATCTGGAAATGCTTATTAAAGAAGCTCCGGCGCGGATTATTGTGGGCATGTTTGCCTCGGCCATCAACCGCGTTCAGCAGATAATAGCTATTTCCGAAAAATACGGCCGCAAGGTGGTGGTGGAAGGTTTTAGCATGAAAGCCGCGGTGGAAGTTTCCAAGGTACTGGGCTACATAAAAACCAAAAAGGGCACGTTAATTTCGGCAGCCGAATCCAATCGCTATGCCGACAATAAAATAACCGTTGTCGGCACTGGCGGCCAAGGCGAGGAAAATGCCGTACTGATGCGTCTGGCCACCCACCGCCACAAGCAACTGGAACTAAAAAAGGGCGACACCATTATTTTTTCTTCCTCCATAATTCCCGGCAACGAGCGCACCATTCAAAACTTAAAAGATAATTTACTGCGCCACGGCGTTCGGGTTTACAACTACAAGATGCTGGACATCCACGCCGGCGGCCACGGCCACCAGGATGATTTGGCTTACATGTTAGAACTGGTGCGGCCCAAATTTTTAATGCCGGTGCACGGCCAGCTTTCCATGCTGTACGCCCTGCGGGACTTAGCCCTGCGGCAAGGCATGAAAGATGAAGATGTGGCGGTGCTGGAAAACGGTCAGGTGGTCAGACTTACGGCTAACTCTATTTCGGTAGATAAAAAGCCGGTACCGGCCGAACTGGTTATGGTGGACGGCTTGGGCGTGGGCGATGTGGGTTCGGTGGTTTTGCGCGACCGGCAGATGCTGGCCGAAGACGGTATGTTTGTGGTAGTGGCCGTTGTGGATTCGCGGAGCGGCAAGGTGCGCGGCAGCCCCGATATTATTTCACGCGGCTTTATTTACCTGCGCGACAATAAAACCATGCTCCAGGAAGCCCGCCAGCGCATTAGGCGCATTGTGGAGCGAGCCACCGCCGGCGAGCATTCCTTTAACGCCGCTTTTGTGAAAGAAGAAATTAAGGAGCAGTTGGGGCAGTTTCTTTACCAGCGCACCCACCGCCGGCCCATGGTTTTGCCGGTGTTGATTGAGGTTTAATCTTAATCTTAAATCTTGAATCTTAAATCGCGAATCTCAAGTGTCTTTTTCGTCATATTGCTGCTCTTGGTTTTAGTTGGTTTTTTTCAGTTTTCTTTTGCGGGATTAGCCGATCCCGACAGTCTGTATCATATTACCCATGCCAAAATATACCTTGAGCAGGGGTTTTTTGATTCGTCTTTTCCCTGGTTGCAGTATTCGGTTATAAACAAATACCAAGCCGATATTTGGTACGGTTTTCATATTCTGCTTGTTCCCTTCACCTTTTTCTCCAACGGCATATTTGGAATTAAACTGGCTGGGGTTTTAATCGCTGTGGCCACACTGGCGGTATTTTTTGCCGTTCTTAAAAAATTAGGCGCCAGGTGGCCGTTTTTTTGGACAGCGCTTTTATTCTTTAGCATCCCTGATGTGCATTATCGATTGCTGATGATGCGGCCGCATAACATCAGTTTTGCCTTGGGAGTGGCGGTTTTTTACTTGGCAGTGGCGAATCGGCGGCCGTTTTTGGTTGTAGCCAGCGCTTTTGCGGCATTCTTCCATTTGGCTTTGGCCTGGCTGCCGCTGGCCATAGTTGGAGCAGTGGAACTGGTGCGTCTAGTCCAAAAACAAAAACCATCTTGGCGAAACGCGGCGGCAGTGGCAGTGGGGAGTTTGGCCGGTCTCGCTTTGCGCCCCAATTTTTTGGGGGCTCTAAAATTGGCTTACATTCAAGTTGTGCAGTTGATGATAGAAAAACTCAAGGGAACAGTTTTACCTTTTGGTTCCGAATTAAAGCCGGGTAACCACTGGACGGTGGTGGCGTACGAGTTTGTGCCCATAATGATTATCTTGGCGTTGGCGGTGTGGGGCTGGTGGTCATTGCGGCGCCGGAAGTTGTTTTTTGAATTGAATCCGCAGCGTCAGCTGGCGGTCTGGAGTAGTCTAGTGCTGGCGGTTGTTTTTGGTTTTACGACTTTTTTTGTGGCCAGGCGAGCTATTGATTTGTGGGTTGGTTTCAGTTTTATATTTGCCGCTCTTGTTTGGGGTGTCCGGCAATCCCGAGGTTTATTACCGGAGGTGTCGCGGGATTTTCCTGCCGGATTCAATCTTAACACTTTTTTACGATCGTATAAAAGTGTTAAGATGGCGTTTTCTAAGGCCCGTGGGCTGGGGGCTTTGGTCGTAATTATTGTTATGGCAATTACAAGCGGTATTGTCTACAACACGCTCCACTTCGCCTCGGCTTACAAAAAACAATCCCCCGCCCCAACGGCTTTCCAAGACGCAGCCGCATGGCTTAAAGAAAACTCCGACCCGGGCGATGTTGTTTTTAACATTCACTGGGACAACTTTCCTATGTTGTTTTTCTGGAACCAGCAAAATTACTATGTAAACGGCATGGACCCGATTTTTGAATACGCCTTTAGCCGAGAGCTGTACTTGAAGCACTATTTTATGGACATAGATAAAATTTTTATTTCCCAGGGCGAGGCTTACACTTGCGGCTCTAATCCCTGTGGCCCCGAGGCGGTGGCTTCGGTTTATGACGTTTTAAAAAACGATTTTAAGGCCAAATATATTTTTGTGCAGATTGGGCGAAACCCGGTGGTATTTAAATATCTGGATTCCAACCCCCATTTTAACGGGGTGTTCACCAACGGCAAAGAGGCTATTTTTGAAGTATTATGAGCTCATATTATAAAACAAAGGCTGCTCTCACAGAATATGGCATTGGGCATCTTTCATTAGGATTGTTAGGATGATGAGCAGATCATATCATTACTCTACACGATCGTGCGTTAATGATATGAAATAGTTTGATTTACTTGCTCTTAATCAAATCCTATCATTAGTATACGATCGTATGATAATGATAGGATTTGCTGATGGTCGCATGAAACGGTTTTTTATCTTTCTTCCCCTTGTTTTGTTTTTTGTCGTTGCCCTGATTTTTCATTTTTCCTCGCCCAACATCCCCGACCCCGATAGTTTTTACCATCTGGGGCACGCTCGCTTCTACATTCAAAACGGGCTCGCCAGCACCGATTTTCCCTGGATGTATTATTCCGTTATTCGAACCTCGGCTGCCGACATTTGGTGGGGGTTTCATGTTTTTCTGATTCCTTTTGCCCGCTTTAGCGGAACACTGGGGATTAAACTGGCCGGTGTGTTGCTGACTGTTGCGGCTCTGGCCAGTATTTATTGGCTCTGCCGGCGGCACAAACTGCGCTGGCCGCTTTTTTGGCCGCTCTTTATTTTTATCTCGGCGCCTAATATCTTAAACCGCTTTTTGATGACCCGGCCGCATTTGCTTTCGCTGGCTTTGGCCGCGATTCTGTTTTCGTTGTTGATCAGGGGCAGATTGATTTGGATTTTTACGGCGGCGGCGTTTTTGAGCTGGTTTCATTTGAGTTTATTTTGGCTAGCTATTGGCCTAACCGGGGTTGTTTTCGCAGTCAGATTGATGGCAGATAGACGCTGGCTCTGGCGAGAATTTTTGGCGGTGACGGCTGGATTGGCACTTGGCTGGCTAGCGCGTCCCAATTCCATTGGGGCGCTAAAATTGGTTTATATTCAGGTATTCAAGCTGCTTACAGAAAAGCAGCAGGGCCTGCCGCTTTTGTTTGGGCGGGAATTGTTTCCCTTGAGCACCGAAACTTTATTTAAAAATTTTTCGGTCTTTATGCTGTTGTGGTTGGGGGCGATAGTTTTAATGTTTTGGCTGTATCGGCGGCTGATGAAAAACCAAACCAGCAACTTTAAGGTTTTGATATTTTCCAGCCTAATTTTATCGCTGGTGTTTTTTGTTTTGACTGTAACTGTAGCCCGCCGTTCGCACGATTTTTGGGTTCTCTTTGGAACAATTTTCATGGCCGCAGTTTTTAGCCCGCTACTAAACGATCCGGTGCGGTCTAGACAAATCAAAAACACTGCCACAGCTATGATTGTTTCCAGCGCCGCTTTTCTGGTTTTCTATACACCTTATCGCAACAGCATCAGCTTAGAAGAGCGGGCGGTGAAACCAGACAGATTTAAGGCGGCGGCTCTGTGGCTTAAGGAACACAGCCAGCCGGGCGATATTGTGTTTAACCTCCGTTGGAGCGATTTTCCCATGCTGTATTTTTGGAACGATACCAATTACTACATTGGCGGCATGGATCCCATTTTTCAGTATGCCTATGATCCGGCTCTCTATTGGAAGTTTCACTATCTTTCGGCCGATGAGGTTACCAAAAAAACCTGCGGTGCGCCGGCCTGCACCGCCGCTATGTTGGAAGATACGTCCGAAGTCCTAAAACAAGATTTTAAGGCCAAGTATGTTGTTTTGGAAAAACAGCGCAACCCGTTAGTCTATTATTATTTGGAAAGCGATGTTAATCATTTTGAGAAAGTTGTTGATACTGGCGCCGAAGCAGCGTATAGAATAAAATAACCGTCCGAGATTAAATCTTCCCCTTTTTGCTATCAATCAGCATATTATATCATTAGTGTACGATCGTATGATAATGATATAAAATAGCTTGATCTACTTGTTCATAATCAAATCCTATCATTATCATACGATCGTGGCTTAATGATAGGATTGAGTCAGGAGAAGGAGAAAATAAAAAATGTGCACCACCGAGTGGTGCACAAACAAATAAAAAATGGCCAACATCTGTGTTGGCCATCAAATTAGAGGCCTAGCCTCCCTAGGGAGGCTAGGCCTCTCTGGGAGATCTAGAAATCCGGCAGACGGCTTTTCATAAACACACCCAACTCCCGGAATTTTTTGGGATTATTCACAAAATCAACAACCACTTGAGCAATTTCCTCCGGCTGGACCGCCATATCTTCCGTACCGGCGCGAATAAATCCCTTGGCAAGATTCTCCGGCGTGTTCACGGTCGCTGGCTGGATATCCAGCACCCTGATAGGCAGACCCAGTCTCTTTAGCTCATAATCCAGATATTGCATAAAGGCATAAGCGCCGGCTTTGGCCGGGCCGTAAGCCAATCCTCGAGAGAGGTCTCGCCGCACGGCCGCTTGAGAAGAGATGTTGATGATAAAGCCTTTGTTCCGCTTTTTCATCATCTCTACCGCGCCGTAGCTTATAATCTGCACGGCCAGCAGATTGGCGCGGGTAGCTTTTTCCATCTGCGCTGCTGCCGCCGCCAAGCTCTCGCCCAATCCCAGAGGCTCGTATCCGCCCGAAGAAATGACTACCACATCCAGCCGTTTGAATCTTTTCTTTATCTCGTCAAAAAGCCGCTGGGCATGGTAATGGACCGAAGCGTCGGCGGGAAGAATGAGAAAAGTTCCAGCGGCCAAGTTCAGCTCATTAGCCTTTTCTTCCAACCGTTCGCGGTTACGGGCCGTCATAATAACTTTCATGCCCTCGTCGCACAGCCGTTTGACTATCGCGCTGCCGATGCCACCCGAAGCGCCCACGACCAAAGCTATTTTGTTGGATAGAGTTTTCATATTTTATATCCCCTTTAGAATACCATTGTCGCCGGGCCATTCCCTAGCGCCTTCTGCTTCCGGGAAGCGATTGTTAAGCCGTTCTTGATTTAATCTCATCACTTCCCTCACTGCCCCTTCTTTACTGGTAAAAGGGTGGAAAAGATCGTTGCGAAATCCGCTGGCTTGCCCGGCAGCGTCAATCCATAGGTTACGCATAGGATCGTAAATAAGAAATGTCTCTTGCCTGTGGGTTTTGCGCGTTTGAGGATCTTCCAGCAATATCTCGCGCAGCAATTCTAGCTGATACCAATCTGTTTCGGCATCCATAATATAACACCTCCTCAAAGATTGTGAAAAGAACAAGTTTTAGTGTTTTTTGCCTCATTACCTTCTGGCACACATTCAAGCAAAAATTGTTCAACAAAACAAGTCCAGCTTGGGGTGCTCTAGAGGAATTAGAGGTTCAACCTCTAAGTAACTCTAAGTAAGCTCCTCTATTGCAGTGGTGATACGTTTTCTAAACACAATATACTTCATCCCCAAAAAATTCCAAGTTAATACCAGCACCACCGAACTTAAGGCCGCGATGTTGTCCCACTGCTTAGGCCCGATGCCGTCTGGAGCGCCGACCACATTTACCAAAAACGAAGCCACGCCTACATTAATTAAGAAACTGCCGCTCACAACTGCAAAAAATAAAATAAAACTGCCAGTTTTTTGAAAAGTCCACAACTTGTTCCAAAAATAGCTGTTGACTACGGTGATTATAAAAGAAAGCGCCTTAAATACCGAAAACCAAACACCTTGCGTAATGTTGGTTAAAAGTATTAAAAGATTAAGAATACCCAGATCTAAAAAGGTGTTTAGGCCGCCGACTATAAAGAACTTGCCGAATTGAAAAACAACGGGGCGCCAGACCAGCGAGATCCGATAAAGAATATACAAACCCGCCGCGGCCAGCAGAGGAAAAACAATCAATGCCAGATATGGGCTAAGCGGTAATTTGATGTTTAAGTTGGCGACTATAATCAAACCCAAAACCGCCACCAAAAACCCAACCACTAAACTTAAAACCACATCGCGTTTGGACATATGAATAAATAATTAGGACCTACGCGCTTAATTCTTTCCCCTCCTAGAATAGGAGGGGGCGGGGGTGGTAGATGTGCAAAGAAATGCTTTTGTTGCATGGCACAGCCTACCCCTCCTAACCTCCCCTATACTAGGGGAGGAACTAAAGTGCGTAAGTCCTATAAATTATAAACCATCGCCCTCAAAAAACAAAACCCCAACGGCTTTTTTGCCGTTGGGGGGTATATTGATCTGGCAGGTCGACGCAATTACACGACACGAAGAAAGCGAGTATTGGCATCGCAACCAATAAGATCAATATTCTCCAGCTTCGAACCCCAGGACTTCTTTGCTTCGTCCCAGGATAATCGATATATTGGTATGACTCCTGTGAGGAGATCCACATAGCGATCATACCAGAGAGATGGAAGTATAAAGCTATACTCCCTAAATTCGGGTGGTATTTTATCCTGGTTTTGGAGTAGGTCCGTGGTTTGACCTGCATCCACTATCGGACTCTTGAGTTGAGCCCGCTGGATCAGCTCCTCACCTATGAAATAGTACTCACCTTCCTTTAAAAAAGGAACGATCTTGATTCCTTTATTGAGTCTAAAATCTCCGTGGCGTTGCTTGAGTGGTAACAAGTCTGGCTCTTGCCGAAGTGTTGATAACTGCATGGCACGGTGAAGAGCGTTGGTGCCCAGCCATGCACACCCTACTGTGGTAATTAAATTGACCCAAGAGGGGTGGATAAAAAATAACATGCCAGACGCAATGGCCAGGCCTACCTGCAGTCCTCCTGTCACAGACCACCAGTATCTGTTTTTTGGGACAGTGCCCCGCCATCTTAATAAGTCGACTGCAGTAGCAAGTCCAACCAGGATTATTGTTGATAATGCCGCTAGGAGCTCCATAACCGAATTCTCCTTTCCTGTCGAGAGATTGTTGAAGTCGAGAGGTTATTGGACCTCCCTTGAAGTTCTGCCGACTAGTTAAATAGGTAAAGAACCATACCCAGTGTTGCATACCATTGACGCCCTGTCAATGGGGTGCTAGGGTGGGGTTAGTTCACCGCCACCTGGCCCAATTTGGCTGGGTGGCATAGGCTAGTTCTTTTTGTTATTATGGAGGTTATATTATGAGAGCTGTGTTAGTTGGTCATGATGTAGGCTTGGCGAGCCCTCTTTCGATGGTGGCTACGGAGATAGCCAAGATGGGAGAGAGTGCCGTGTGCTTTCTTCGAGTGGCACCACTCCGAGAGTATCTTCTGGAAGATGCGTCATTCTGGTTTCAGGTTGAACCAAAGCCCGATATCTTTCTGATCGGCATGTCTTCGTCACCCGAATTGGCAAAATACGAGATTGCCGCTGGTGAGTTGGCGCTTGGCATGGGGAGACCTCTAGCCATTTTCAGTGATGTACTAGGCGCTTTTCGGGGACGGGAGTGGTTTGAAAACTTACGGCAGAGATCCTCGGCCTTATTCGTAATGAATGAGGAGGAGGCGCGGGAAGCACGGCAACTGTATCCGAACACTTGCGTTGTCGCTTCTGGGAATCCACGGCACGAGGACTTTTTTAAACCCAACTTTACCCGCGAGGAGGTGCGGGAAAAACTTGACGTTCACAAACACCAAGGAGTAATCCTTGCGCCCGCCGGCAAGGATTACCAAGTCAATTTGCTGCATTTTAAGGGCTTGGCTGAAGCTGTGCGTCGCTTATTGAGGAAACCGATCCCAAAGCGGGGACAGGATTCTTTCCTGGTGGTGTTTTCCCTACACCCGGGCGAAGTCAACCCCAAAGATGATCCGCAGAAAATGCTCCGACAATACCGCGAAGCCCTTGAAGAGTATCCCTTTGTGAGGGTGGAAACAAAGGAGACTCTTCTAACCGGAGACGATCTGGTGCCGGGCGCAGACCTGGTTGTTCAGTCAGCCTCAACAGTAGGTACTACCGCTGCCTGCCAGCGAATACCGGTAATCAACTTTTTCACCGAGCAGGCGTTAGTGCGCCTAGCAGGCAATGTGGGCAGTTTCAACTGGCCGCCGGTGCGGCTGGGGGTGGAAACCCAGGTCATTGATGATATTGATAAACTGGAATCTGCCATCATGGTTTACACAACTCCCGGCAAAATCCTGGGAGCAATCCGTAGGCGCCAGGCAGAAGTATATCCTCGACCCAAAGGTGGGTCGGCCAGGTTGATAGCTCAAACATTGAAAGACCTGGCTGAATCAAGGGATTCTTAGTCTCTTTCATACGCGCTAGCGCCTCTCCCCAAGAATCGGCTAGCGACGCAATCCCCCCGATAATATCGGTGGGGATTTTTTTGCCCGACACGCAATTTAAAATAGTTTCATAGTCTAGACTATGAAACTAAACTTTTAAGAGGCTTAGCCTCCCTAGGGAGGCTAAGCCTCTATAGGTTGAATTTAGTCTCGGCTGGTGGTTGGGGCGCGGCGGGTTCTAAGCTTTGGGTCAGCTTGGCCCGGGCCAGAATTTCACCTTCCACCACTTCCCTTTCCTGGCCGTGGGTCATGCGGGAAAGATGTTTTACCACCCGCGAGGTCTCGGGGTTGCCGGGCTCGGGCGGGTAGGTTTTTAGGTTAAAGGGCCGCGAGGTTTGGCCTTTAATCATAAGTTTTACATAGCAGTTGTGGTTATCCAGATTTATTAAATCCTTCGGCCCGAAAACCGGCGCCAGTTGCGGCGCCAAAAACTCGGCGTCTTCCACTCCCACCCTAAACATCACCAAACTGCCCACATTGCCAAAGACCGAGGCCTTTATTTTGTCGGGCAATTGGGCAATAAACTGGTGCGCCATAACCATGTCCAGTTTGTATTTGCGTGCCTCCGACAAAATGGTGGCGATGGAATCGGTGGTAAAGTTTTGGAACTCGTCCAGATACAAATAAAAATCCACCCGCTGTTCTTCGGTCAAAAAAGCCCGCCGCAGAGCCGTCAGCTGCATCTTGCCCACCAAAATCAAGCCCAGCAAGTTAGCGTTGACATCCCCCACTTTACCTTTAGACAAATTGGCCAGCAGTATTTTGCGGTTGTTCATAATGTCTTCAAAATCCAAACCGCTCCGGGCCTGGCCGATGATGTTGCGCATCATGGTGTTTTCAATAAACCGCCCGACCTTGGAAACCAAATAGCCCAGCATTTCCGACTTATGAAAATCCGAAGTCTGGGCCATTTCCTTTTCCCAAAAAGCTCTAACCACCGGGTCGGTAACTTTAGCCAGTTTCTGCTGCATAAAGGATTTGTCGGTAAAAATGCGCGGAATTTCGGCCAGAGTACCCGGGTCGTCGGGATCGGCCATTAAAGTGAGCATGCCGTTTCTCATGTTGTGTTCAAACATCGGCCCCATGGTTTCAGGCGGGTAGAGACGGTAAAAAATTGAGATCATCTCCTGCACCACAAAATCTTTTTCTTCAATACTGTAGGCCTCCAGCATGTTAAGCCCGATGGGCCGCTCCAGATCAGCCGGGTCAAAAACAATTACATCGTTCCAGCGATGTTGAGGTATGTGCGACAAAGCGTATTCCACCAAATCACCGTGGGGATCAATCACCGCCACGCCCTCGCCCATGTCTATGTCTTGTTTTACCATCTCTTGAATAAGCGTGGACTTACCGGTGCCGGTTTGGCCGATAATGTAAATGTGCCGGCGGCGATCGGTGGGCGCGATTCTAACCACGGCTTGCTGGCCGCGATAATCGTTCCAGCCCATATAGGGGCCGTCGTTCATGCCCCAGGGCGCCGGGGCGCTGCGGGCTTTGAGCCACTTTATTTGCGGCACTTTTAAGCCCGGCACAGGCAAATGGTAGACGCTGGCCAGTTCCTCGGAGCTTAAAGTTATTTTCCGTTTCTCGTCAAAAAGGCGGAAGCTGAATTCGTAAATAATTTCTCTAAGTTTCTCGCGGCTTTCGGAAAAAGAATTCATGTGGGGCGCTGAAAACTGGTTGAAGGCGCTTTCAAAATCGCGCAAAATAGCTTCGGCCCGTTCCTGGGTTGGAGCCGAAGTAACCAGGCGGATATTTACCTCAAAGTTGGTTTTAGCCGCTTGGGCTTCAATGGCTTTAATGATCTCTTGGTCTTGAGGAGTTAAAGTAGGATTGATTTTCTCGTGCTTAATCTTAAAGGGCACGATGGCGCTTTTGGCGGCGTCGTGGTAGGCCCGTTCAAAAGATCGGCCCTGCTGCATAAGTTTGGTTACTTTAAGGGCAAACTTGCCGAATTTCTTGGGCGCGGGGCGCACCAAAACCTGCAAGGCGGCAGTCTCACCTAGTTGTAGCTTGGTAAAGTGCGTAGCGATTTCATTTAAGGGATCAACCTCCAAACCCAAATAAGTGCGAATGGGCAAAAGCGAGTTTTGGCTGGTCATTACATATGAGGCCGCCACGGCTGGGGCTGTGGGATCAAAAATATTGTAGTCGCTGACCGGCTCAACCACGGCCTCGGGCGAAACGGAATGCACCGCCCGCACCAGCATATCGCGGTAGCGCGCGGGCACGGCCACAAAAAAAGCAATTTCGTTGCCCAGATAGGCCATCTCCCACACCAAATAGGGCTGGCCAAATTCAAATATCCTCCAAAAACCTTTTTCTTTGAGAGCGGCAAATATGGAATATAACTGCTCCATGGGCTGGATTTTTTCACGGTCGGTTTTGGGTTTGGCCTGCTGGCCGGGTTCCAAATACTCATCTTGCGGCACTAAAATCAAAAAGAGCTCCAAATTGAGCCCGCGCGTCAGCCGCCCCCGCTTTTTGATGGAACTGGTTATCCAGGCAAAAATTATCAGGGCGACCAAAAACAGGCCGACTAAAGAGCCGAGGCTGGCCAGGAAGGATTGGAAGAGATCAAACATGAGTTCTAGGAAATGCCCAATATCAAAATCCAAATATCAAATAAAATCCAAAATCCAAATGACAAACAAATGCCATATATCCAAGATTTTGGTTTGACATTCGAGCTTTGAAATTTGATATTTATTTTATAGTTTCTCTAATTTCCCCATCGCCTCCAGTTGCGCCCGCAGTTCGGGGTCATCTCTCAAATCGTCGTGAAACTTATCTATCAGCCAGGGGTCGTTGAGTTTTTTGGCAATGGCAATGGCTTTTTCCAAACTGCCATCGCGTGCGATAAGTTTGAGCTGCCACAATTGCTCTTCTTTGGGCAGGGGGGCAATGTGCTCAACTTTTTGGTGGATTTCAACCGGCGATTCCTCGGTAGTTATTTGCGGTGTCATTTCTGGTGGCGACTGAACCGCTGGCTCCGACTGATCAGCCGCTCGCTCATCGCGGCTTTCTTGGCTAGGCAAGGTCTCTGGCTGGCTTTCCATCGGAGCAGCTTCTTGAGAATCAAAAGGCTTTTGTTGATCAAGATTGTCCATATGTCTAATATCTTACCATAAATCCCGTTAGAAATTCCACGGGGTATCAAACCCCGCAGGAGGAGTATCATTTCTAACGGGATAAAAAATACCCACCGGCTATTACCAGTGGGCATATCTTGGCGTAAAGCCATGTGGTGGCCACGCCATTTTATGTGGTCTGGGGAGGTCCTGCATCAGGGCCGCCCGCCCTGATTCCAGAGGGAGAGGACCGAGCAAGGGGGAGGTCCTCGCGAGCCGTTCCTTTGGGACAGTACCCAGACCAAAGAACAAAATTTTTGGTGCAGAGAGCCGGATTCAAACCGGCGACCTGTCCAGTGCCACGGACCGCTCTCGCCCGCTGAGCTATCTCCGCACCGATGGAAGGCATCCTAGCAGGTCTGGATTTGGGTGTCAACAAATAAAATAAATAAGGCCCGTTTTAGGTGGAGCCCATACCTTTCTGTGTTAGTTGAGGATGTCGAAACGAACAAAGGCGGATGAAGCAGTGTTTACAACCTGGTCTTCTGTGTCTCTCCATGAAGGCCATGAAGATGTGCGCATCCTTACCTCAACCAGAAAGATTAGGTTATCCTTTACCTTCTGCACTGTCCCTTCAAAATCGACATCCACATCATCCACATAATGAACCCTTACACGTTTACCAACTAGTTCCTCCATAATCCGCCTCCTTTCATTACAAAGTGTACATTTAGAGGTTTATATTGTCAACAGCGTAGGAACATCCCTAGAAGGTTTCTATTTTCAGCGATCGCCTGTCTACCGCAGGCAGGCTGGAAATAGAAACCTACTTGCCCAGTAACTTAACTAGTTAAGTTACTGGGCTTGTCAATGGCTTGGCACATAAAAGCCCCCGTGTTTGAGGAAAGAGATAACTATTGGTATAATCCACAGAGATGGTTACAAAACTCTTTCGTGGCGAAATTTCAGTTTTTCCGGTGAGACGAGGAAGGCAAGCAAAAAGGTTTGAAGCCGTAGTAAAACTACGGTGAAAACCTTTTTGCGCAGTCTGACGAAGTCGCAGCCGAAAATATGAAATTGCAGCAGAGAGAGTTTTGTAACCATCTCATGGTAAAGATGTCAGCTTTTTGGAATCAACACCGTACGGCAATACTAATGACCGGGATCATGCTAATTGCGGTCGGTTTTCGTTTTTACGACATTGCCAACACACCGCCGGGGCTTTATCCGGATGAAGCCACAAACGGAGTCAATGCTCTAGAAGCGCTAGAACAAAAAGACTGGAAGGTTTTTTATCCCGAAAACAACGGCCGCGAGGGGTTGTTTATCAACATTCAGGCCTTAAGTTTAAAAATATTTGGAGTTCAACCTTGGGCTTTGCGGGCTGTTTCGGGTTTGTTCGGGACGCTTACCGTAATAGGCCTTTTCTTTGTGGCACGGTTGTTGTGGAGCGCGCGCGTGGCATTACTAGCCAGTTATCTTATGGCCGTTAGTTTCTGGCCGGTTAATTTTTCGCGCATTGGTTTTAGAGCAGTTATGCTGCCCTTTGTTTTGGTATGGACTTTTTATTTTTTGTGGCGCGGATTGCTGCAGAAAAAATATTGGTTGATTTTTCCGGCCGGCCTTATTTACGGCCTGGGCTTTCACACCTACATTTCCTGGCGCCTATCTCCTCTGCTTTTGATTGGCTTGTTTATTCTACTACTGACTGAAAAATCGTTCACAAAACGATTTCTGATTAGATCAGCTGCAGTCTTTATGGTCGGCTTGATGCTAACAGCCGCACCGCTTATTTGGTATTATCTAAATAACCAGGCCGATTTTATGGGTCGCGCCGCCCAAGTTTCAATTTTTAACTCCAGCTCGCCCATTAGATCTCTCGGCCTATCCACGGCAAAAACATTGGGCATGTTCAACATAGCCGGCGACTTTAATTGGCGGCACAATTTAGCCGGCCGGCCGGAGCTTCTTTGGCCTCTAGGCATAGGTTTTTTAATCGGCTTGATGTTTATCTTTAAGAATCCAAAGGCCAACCCCTATAAGCTAAAAGCTGTGGGCTACTTCCTGTTTTTGTGGTGGCTGGTAATGCTGCTGCCCGGTTTCTTGGCCCCCGAAGGCGCGCCTCATGCTTTGCGGGCTTTGGGCGCAATGCCGGCAGTATTTATTCTGTCGGCGTTGGGGCTAGATTTCGCATACCAAAAAATACAGAACTATTTCAACCGAGCTTTACTCAACCCCAACTATGACCACTGGTTTACTCAACTTCGGCGCATCCAAAAAGAAGTGGCCCTGCTGGCCATCGCGCTTTTGCTGCTGGTGGGCGTGTGGGAAACACGCACCTATTTTGTGTCTTGGGCCGGCAATGTTAACACCCGAGGCGCCTTTGAACAGCGGTTGACGGACATTGCTCAATACTTAAAAAACACATCTAGCGATTATGAGAAATATGTGGTTGTAAATGAGGGCGGTGTTATGGTTAAGGGTCTGCCGATCCAAGCCCAGCCCATTATATTTTTAAATTTTGACCGGCGGCATGAAATTATTTTTCTAAAAGAAAACGAGTTGGATCAGTTGCCATCTGATCCGCGCCAAGCCGTGATTGTGCCGACCTTGGCAACAGACGGTATGGTTGCGGCTCTGAATCAAAAATATCCCAGTCACCAGCTGCACGGCTTTGGCACCTTTAAGGCGTTAAAAATGAACCCGACCCCGCCGCAGGCGGCTGGGTATCGGGGCGGGTTCAGCTTGCAAGGTGTCGGCTCCGCCGACAACATTTTAAAAGCCCTCCATCCCCGCCCCTCGACAAGCTCGGGGCGGGGTATTACGGGCGGCAAAATAAGAGTTGAATAACCAACTAGGTCTAAATTAGGTCTAACTAGACCAATTCCCAAATCCTATCATTAAGCCACGATCGTACCATAATGATAGAAAACGATAGAATTTATTCGAAACAAGCGAATCATATCATTAGTATACGATCGTATGTTAATGATAGGATTGGATTAAGCATCAAATTATTTCTAAAACCACTAAGATCATGAACAAATCAAATCTGCTGGCAGGCTTGATAATAACGGTCGCCGTTGCTTTGGCCATCTTTTCGGTTAGAAACGATGCCATAACCACCGACGAATCTCCGCACATCCCGGCAGGCTATTCCTATTTAACTCAAAAAGACATGCGCCTGAATCCCGAACACCCGCCGCTGATTAAGGACCTGGCTGCGGTGCCGCTTTTATTTCAAAAGTTGAATTTTGACGCCGGCCGCCCCTCTTGGAAAGATAATGTTAACGACCAGTGGTCGTTCGGCCCGCACTTTTTGTACGAGATCGGCAACAACCCCGACTCAATCGCCTTCAGTGCTCGTCTGGCGGTGATGCTGATTTTTGTGCTACTGGGATTGATGGTTTATAAATGGGGCCGCGAGCGGCTGGGGCACGGGTCGGCACTTTTGGCTTTGGCGCTGACCGTTTTTTCGCCCAATATTCTGGCCCACGGACGCTATGTTACCACTGACGTGGGTGCGGCTTTGGCCTTTCTTTTAGCCATTTATTTTTTTGTTAAATTTTTAACCGGGCCCTCCAAAAAACATTTGCTTTTTGCCGGTTTGGCATTTGGGCTAGCCCAGCTTTTTAAGTTTTCTCTCTTTTTGCTAATTCCCTTCTTTGCCTTACTACTGGTAATTTTTTACTTAACCAAAACGGAACAGGACTGGAATGAGACTGTGGCTAAAGAAAGATTTAGCCGATTTGGCGCAAGACTCTTTAAATATTTTAGAGCTTTGGCCGTTATTGCTGTCATTGGCTATTTAGTGGTTTGGCCGGTGTATCAATTTCATGTTTGGAACTATCCGCCCGAACGACAGAAAGCCGACACCGAATTTATTTTGCGTTCTTTCCCTGTTAGATCTCTGGCCAATCTGGATGTTTGGATGGCTGATAAACCCCTATTGCGACCCTATGCCCAGTATCTGTTGGGCCTGATGATGGTGAGCCAGCGAGCCGGCGGGGGCAATACCACTTATTTTATGGGCGAGGTTTCCAGCACGGCTTGGCCAACATATTTCCCGACTGTTTATATTTTAAAAGAACCACTGCCTGTGCTTCTAGCCGGATTCTTACTGCTTCTGCTAGCCATTATTAAAACGATCAAGAAAGGTTTCTATTTCCAGCGATCGCTGGAAATAGAAACCTTTTCAACGATGGGCCGAGTGAGTCGGATCAGTCAGTGGATACAAACCAATTTTACCGAGTTTTCCTGGCTGGCTTTTATTGTCTTTTATTGGTTAAGCAGTATCTCGGGCAACTTAAACATTGGCCTGCGGCATGTTCTGCCGACTTTTCCATTTATATATTTGACCATCGCCTGGCAAACCAAAAAATGGTTCCAAACAAAGAGCTGGTTTTTTGGGCAGCCGTTTAAGATTTTAGTTGTTGGGATATTGATGATTTGGTATCTGGCGGAATCTTTTCTGACCTTTCCTCATTACCTGTCGTATTTTAACGAACTGGCCGGCGGGCCGGCCAATGGCTACAAGTATGTGGCCGATTCCAATTTAGACTGGGGGCAAGATCTAAAACGACTGCGGGATTTTGTGGAGAAGAATGGCATTGAAAAAATTAAAGTAGACTATTTTGGCGGCGGCAGTCCGCGCTATTATCTTAGTGATAGATATGAACAACTGGATGCCAATAATGCCGACCAGCGCCACGGCTGGCTAGCCATATCGGCCACCCTGCTCCAAGGCGGCCGCGCCAAAGCCGTCAAAGGTTACGATCGCGACACCACCTACTACCGCTGGCTTGACAACTACCAGCCAGTTGCTAAGATAGGGTATTCTATATTTGTGTACAAAATTGACTAAATCAACAAGTTCTTTTGAGAGGAGGTGAGTGATGTGCTCGCATTTGTTTTTACAGTGTTTTCTTTGCTCTTTGTTTTTTTGATGTTGTGTAAAATAAGGACGGATGTCATAAAGGGCAAAAGAGCTTTGGCGGCGACAGAAAGATGGTGTGACGCGTCAGCGGCACTAACAAAGGCACTCCTTTCCGATAACTTCGATTGCAATGAGGAACTTCTGGCGCGCTATCTAGAAGCGGCCAGAAAATTTTACGAGACTCATCCGTACCTGACGCATGGGTTTAAAGATGATCCTGTGGTCAAGTTCTGCCAAAAATTCGAGGTGGAGATAGACAAGTAACGCTCCACCGATCAAAATCCAAAAGCGACCAGTAAGGTCGCTTTTGGATTTTAACACCTGCCGGAGATTTTGTCTTGGGGCAATCCTATCATTAAGCCACGATCGTTTGTTAATGATATGATTTGCTTGTTTCGAATCCAACCCTACATTTCCTATCATTATCATACGATCGTATACTAATGACATGATTTGCAATCTTATCCGAATCGCGCCAAACCCGATGAGTGTTCTAATTCTTAATTCATAATTCATTATTCACAATTTAGCAAACAGCCGACGAGTCCACTTTCACTTGAGCTTGTAGTAAACTTTATTGGGTATCCGCAGGTCTATGTATTCCAGGCGAGCCAAGTTTACCGGGCCAATTTGTTCCAGGGTCTTTTTTAGAGTTTCTAGGGTTTTATGGGCATTCTCGACGATGGAGAAGCGCAGTATCCAATCGGTAGTGGTTATAAAATCAAAATCCTGCAATTTGGGATCAGCTGTCTCGGCTTTAGCTACATTTATACCCAAGCTCTCACGCAGGCCATTTTTTAAAAACAGAATCTCGCCCAAAGTTTGCGGTGGCAAAAGCTGACTGCCGACTTTTAATTCACGGCTGGTTTTGTCGGCTAAGCTCAATACCAAACTGCCCGAAAGATCGGCTCCTTGGTAGAAAGCTTGGCCGGATTGATTTAACCAAAAACAATCGCTGTTGCGGCAGATGGTCGCCGTTAGATCTTTTTGGTCGGCTGCTGCTGTTGTTGATTGGTTATGCCTTTTTCTCCACTGTCCAGCCAACGACCACGTCCCGATCGCCACTGCAAAAACAATCACTGACACGGCGAAAACAAAAAAGAAATACCTCCATCTTTTTTTTAACAAAGGACCTTCTTTTTTAATGCGGCGCAGTTTTTCAGCCATGCAATCGATAAAATAATCCTAAACTACTAATTTATCCTAATTCTCCGAATGAGTTCTATTGGGAGCATTAGGATACATTTGGATTTTTGGGATTATCTTATCTTGATATAACCTCAAACGGCAGATACTTCTGCAGGGCTTTAGGTATCATCACACTGCCGTCGGCGCGTTGGTAGTTTTCCAATATGGCAATAATGGCCCGGGAGGCGGCCAGAGCCGTGCCGTTTAGAGTGTGCGCAAAATCAGTCTCGCCGCCAGAGGTGCGGTATTTAATGTTAAGGTTGCGTGACTGGTAGTCGGTGGTGTTAGAGGTAGAAGTTATCTCTCCCCAATCACCCTGGAGTGAGCCCGTCGAATCTCCTCGGCCGGGCAACCAGGCCTCAAGATCGTATTTTTTGGCCGCCTGCGCGCCCAAATCTCCAGCTGGAATTTCTATTACCCGATAGGCAATGCCCAAGCCCTTAAATATCTTTTCTTCAAGTTTTAGCAACTCCTCGTGCGTCGCGCGTGACTCTTCCGGCTTGGTATAGCAAAACATCTCCACCTTGGTAAATTGATGCACCCGATACAAACCCTTGGAATATTTGCCATAAGCTCCGGCCTCGCGTCTAAAACAGTGCGACAGGCCAACATATTTTAGCGGCAGTATTTTCTCGTCCAAAATTTCATCGGCATGATAGCCGGCCAAGGTTACCTCGGCCGTAGCCACCAAGCCCAAATCTTCGTCTTTAACTTCGTATATTTGAGCTTCTTCGCCCCGGGGCATATAGCCCGTGCCCAAATAAAAGCGCGATTTAGCCAAATCGGGCGTAAAGAGCAATTTGAAACCCTCGGCGGCCAAAAGATTAAGAGTGTAATTTATTAAAGCCAATTCCAGCCAAGCCCCTTCATTCTTTAGATAGTAGAACTGACTGCCGGCTACCTTGGCCCCGGCCGCAAAATCCAAAATATCCAACCTCTCACCCAATTCCAGATGATCTTTGGGTTCAAAATCAAATTTGGGTTTCTCCCCTACTACCCGCAGTTCCTTGGGCTGGATACCTTCGGGCACTTCGTCAAAAGCCGGATTGGGAATCAAACCAAAACTTTCGTTGAATTGCGCTTCAACTATTTTTAGTTCTTTTTCTTTAACTTTAATTTTCTCGCGCAAACTACTGCCCTTTTCTTTGTCGGCCTCCGAAACATCTTTGCCCTTAGCCGCTATTTCGTTGGACTGGCGGCGCGTTTCGTCTATTTCCTGAACCAGCAATCGTTTTCTGGCATCCAGCTCCAGTATTCCATCAATATTAACTTTATAGCCCTTGCGCTCGGCCGCTTTCTTAAAATGATTGGGATTGTCGCGAAGCAATTTAATATCAATCATAGCTTATCAACGAATAGCGAATTTCCTGCGAATAAACGAATAAGCGAATCCGTGTATTCGAAAATTCGAAACAGATTCGTTATTCGTTGATTTAATCTTTCGGTCTCATGAAAGGAAATAATATCACATCCCTTATATTATCCTGTCCGCCCACTAATGCGGCCAAGCGATCCAAGCCAACCCCCAACCCGGCTGCCGGCGGCATGCCGTATTCCAGAGCCTCCAAAAAACCCTCATCCAGCCGCGAAACCTCTTTGTTACCGCCACGATATTGCTCTTCCTGCCGTTCCATCTGCTCGCGCTGAACCAGCGGGTCATTCATTTCCGAAAAACCCTTGGCCACCTCGGCGCCTTTTACGATCAGCTGAAAACTTTCGGTCAGTTTGGGATTATCTGGCTTGAGCTTAGCCAAAGGCATAATTCTTTCGGGGTAGTGCACCAAAAACAGCGGGCCTTCTATTTTGGCTCTGACCTCCTTTTTATAATAGTTATCCAGCTCGTTAGAATCCAGTTCCGTGTAATCCCGCCCGGTCATCTGCTTAAACACCTTGGAAAACTCTTTAACTGGCCATCGGCCGCCGACCCATTTTTTAAGAAGTTTTTGGGTGAACTTCATTAGGCCTTTGTAGTCTTGATAGGCCCAATAAAGCTCCAGCATGGTAAATTCGGGATTATGATGTGGGCTAATGCCCTCGTTTCTAAAACAACGGCCAATTTCAAAAATCTTTTCAAGGCCGCCCACCAGCAAGCGCTTTAAGTAAAGCTCCGGAGCCACGCGCAAGTATAAATCAACATCCAAAGCATTAAGATGAGTTTGGAAAGGTTGGGCCATGGCCCCGCCGGCTAAGGGCTGAAGGATGTTGGTTTCTACCTCGTTGAATCCGTTTTTGGTTAAGAATTTTCTTAGGTCGGCCAGCAAACGGGAGCGGCTGCGAAAAACTTCTTTAACGCCCTTATTAAGAATTAAATCCAAGTAACGATGGCGCAGCCGTTCTTCTGTGTCTTTTAAGCCATACCACTCTTCGGGCAAAGGGCGCAGAGTTTTAACAATAATTCTAAAGCTGTCGCACTCCAGTGTTTTTTCGTCTTTTTTGGTTTTGAACAACCGGCCCGAAACTTCCACAAAATCTCCCAGATCGGTATTTTCTTGAAAGAGTTTGTAAGCCTCCTGGCCTAAACGATCTTCCTGCAGAAAGATCTGAACTTGCCCACTTTCGTCTTCAATATCCAAAAAGGCCGAGCCGCCGTGGGAGCGAATGGCCCGAACGCGCCCGCACAAAAATAGGGGCTCAACGGCGCTGGCCAGAGTATCAAAAAAACCGTGGATCTCGGCCGCCGAGTGAGTTTTCTTAACTTGAGCTGGGTAAGGATCACTGCCGCTCTTTCTTAACTCCTCGAGCTTAGAAATCCTCACTCTCCGTATTTCTTCTAAAGAAGCCATATAACCAATTCAAAATGCAAAAATCAAAAGTCAAAATTATAAATAAAAATTAAAAAATCTTAACCCTGATTGTCGCTGGCGCAAGATCAACATCCCAATCTTATTATTCTATTCCATTTCGCAACTTTGGTCAAAAAACAAAAGATCGCGATTGATTGTTTAATCGCGATCTCGCAGATCAAGGCCGGGCCAAAGGCCCAAGCGTTTCATATTCTGCACATTACGTTCAGTGATGTGGAACCAAAACTTTGAGAAACACTTGGGACATTCTATTATAAGTTGCCCGACCACATAATCTTTGGTGCTCACGCGGCCGCGGGATAGATCGCTATCAAACCCAATTGCCCAGCCATTTTTCCAAGCGTCTGTGATCCAACATCCCCACCCACAATCAAGACATTCGTAGTCCATTGACTTAGGGATATCTTCCGTCAGAGAAACTCCCCAAGACCTCAATTCTTCTTTTTCCATCTAAAGAACTCCTTTTCTGATGATTTAACAGGATTGTTAACAATTTTGAGACGATCGTCCAATAATTGTTAACAACTCCCAAAGAACTCTTTCTCAATTTCTAATATCCAATTTCTAACAAAAATGGCTTTGGAAATTAGTAATTGGAAATTGGAAATTACAGGCCTTTGGCCTGTCTCTATTTTATCCTCAAAATTTTATACTTAACCTTGCCGCGGGGGGTAAGAACTTCAACCTCCTCTCCGGGCAGGCGCGAAACAAAAGCGCGGCCCAAAGGTGATTCGTTGGAAATTTTATTCTGGGAAGGATCGGTGCCGTTGGAACCCACAATGATAAAAGTTGTCTTCTGGCCTTGAGCGTCCACCACCTCCACACTATCCCCCACTTCCACACTGATCTTTCCGCTCTTGTTGCCCTTGTCCTGCTCTATAATGACGGCGTTCTTGATAACTTCTTCCAATTCAAGAATGCGCCCCTCATTGAAAGACTGGGCCTCGCGGGCATCGTGGTATTCAGCGTTTTCCGAAAGATCCCCCAGCGATTTGGCCTCTTCAATGCGGCGCGCAATTTCCTTTCGCTTGGGGCCTTTTAAGGCCTTAAGTTCTTCTTTTGATTTTTCCAGGTCTTGGCTAGATAGGTATCTACTCACATCGATAGGGCCCTACTAATTACAAATCGGTACTAATATACTAATAAAAGATTTCCAGAAAGTATTGGTAGATTGGTAACTATTCGTAATTAGTAGGGAAATGAAACTTCTCAAAAAGTTTAACCACATTCTCAAACAGCATCGCCACCCCCACTGGCCCGACACCGCCGGGCACGGGTGTAATCAAGGCGGCTTTTTGCTTAACGGTTTCAAAGTCTGCATCGCCGGCTATTTTTCCGTCAACCATTGAAAAACCGGCGTCCACAACCACACAGCCATCTTTAACCATTTCGGCCGTAATCAATTTTGGCTTTCCGGTAGCACTCACAATAATATCAGCTTTACGGGAAAACTCCAAGATGGCCTCAAAACTGGTGTGTTCATCCACAATGCTTACTGCCGAGGCGCGTTTCAAAAACATGGGCGGCAAAAAGCGCCCCACCAGCCGCCCCCAGCCAAAAACAGCAACATTCTTGCCGGCCAAATCAACTCCGGCCTTATCTAAAATTCTAAATACGGCCGCGGCTGTGGGCGGCTCCACCAAGGCGCGATCGTTAAAAAACATACCCAGGCTCCGGTCCGACAGCAAGTCAGGATCTTTTTCCGGGGGGATGACGTTCAAAATGCTCGAATTAATGCGGCTAGGAATGGGCATCTGCACGATCACGGCCGTGTTGAGCCGGGATTTAACTATCTTATTCAAATGCGCTCTCAACTCGGCCGCAGAAACATCCGCGGGATAATTAAAATGCTTAAAACCACAGCCTAAAAAAACGGCCGCTTTTTCCTTCTGTTTAATAAAAGCCGACTGGCCCTCTAGGCCCAAACTAACCACCGCCAGCCTGGGTCGGCTTGACCAGTTAGAGATTTTTTCTTTGAGCGAATTTAGTATCTCATCAGCTAATTTTCTACCGTCAAAAATCATCATGTTTAGAAATTAGTAATTAGAAATTAGAAATTGGGCGAGGTTACCTCGCCAAGTACCACTCCATCACCTCTTTGGCAATAGGCACGGCCACCTGCGAGCCTATGCCGGCGTTTTCCACTAAAACCGTCAGCACGATTTTAGGATCTTCAAACGGCGCAAAAGCGGTAAACCAAGCATGAGTGTTCTCACCCAGGCCAGTCTCGGCCGTGCCGGTTTTACCGGCGGCCGAGCCCGGTAGGCCCGCCAGTGACCCGGCCGCGCCTTTGGTTACCGTTTGGTGCATGGCTTCCCTAATTATAGCCAGTGAGTGCGGATCAACAAAATTCTTGCGCACGATTTCGGGTTCAGTTCGGGTAAGCACTGTCCCACCAGCCGCGCTAACGGACTTAACCAGCCGCGGCTTTAATAAAACTCCGTTATTGGCGATGGCCGCCGTGGCCATGGCCAAACCTAATGGCGTAAATTGCACATAACCCTGGCCAATGGACATGTTGTAAGTGTCGCCGGCGAACCAGCTTTCGCGGTAGGTTTGTTTTTTCCAATCGGGCGTGGGCACGGATCCGCTTCTCTCGCCCGGCAAATCTATGCCTGTTAAAGCCGTAAAGCCAAACCGGCTTAAATAATCAGCGATTTTTTTGGGTCCCAAGCCGGCGATATTGCCGTAGCCGCCCCCCACGGTATAAAAGAAGATATTAGAAGACATTGATATGGCGCTGTAAATATCTACCACGCCTAAGGGCTTCCAGCCCCTAAACTCCTGCCCGGCTACGGTGATGCTGCCAGTATCCAGAATGGTGGTTTTGTCGTCAACAATTTTTTCTTGCAGGGCGGCAATTCCCAAGAAGGGTTTAATGGTGGAGCCCGGAGGGTAAAGCCCGCTGACAGCGCGGTTAAAAAGGGGCTGATTGGCGTCTTCAAATATCCGGTGGTATTCTTCGGGGTTGATCCGGCTGCTAAACACATTGCCGCTAAACAAAGGCAAACTTTGCAGGGCCAGAACGCCGCCGCTTGAGGGATCAATAGCTACCGCCGCCGCTTTGGTTAAACCGCGAGACAAAACAATCTGGCTCATTACGCTGGAAAGTTTTTCCTGCAAACCGGCGTCCAAAAACAGCGTCAGATTATCACCCGGTTTTGACTTGGTGGAACCAATAACCCGCTCGGTTTTACCCCGGGCCCCCGTTTCTAAAAAAGTCGCGCCGGCTTTGCCCCGCAATATGTTTTCGTATTGCGCTTCCAAGCCAGCTTTGCCAATAATGTCGGTTAAAAGATAGTCAGGGTTCTTTTTTAGATCGTTTTGAGAAACACGGCCGGTGTAGCCCAAAACATGGCTGTAAAAATCGGGGCGAGGCCGCTGTGCGTCGGTAGCTTGCCCATAAGCGCGCTTAAAATTTTCTTCCAGCCGCAAGCCGGGCAATTCGCCGGCTTGGCTCTTAAAAGCCAGCAATTCCTGATGACTTAGATCTTCCAAAAGCAAAACCGGTCTAAACGAAAAACGATCTATGTTTCTAAATGCCTCTATTACCTGACTGCGGTCTTCGTTTAACAACCGGGCTATTTTTTCTATAAGTTTTTCCTGCAGTGCACGATCGCGGGGCAGTTCCGCCGGAATGGCCACCAAGTTAAAAGCAGAAACATTGCCCACCAAAGCTTGGCCGTTGCCGTCGTAAATTATGCCGCGCCTCGGCCGTTCCCAAATCTCCTTAACATAATTGGCCTGGGCTTTGGCGGCGTAATAATTGTTTTTGAACAAAACCAAATACAGTCCTCTTAAGCCCACAATCGCCAAAACCGCAGTCAAAGCATAACCCAAGTATTTTAGGCGAGACGGCGCCACCGGGCTCTCCAAACGATCAGACCACTTTAAAGCTCGGGAGCTTAACTGGTGCTGATCAAAAAAAATCTCGTCAACTTCTAAAAGTTCCGTTTTACTGGACCGGTGATGTTTCTTAAACAAGGGAAACATGAATGTCAAATCCAAAACTCAAATGTCAAACCAAGCCCAAAACTCAAAATCCAAAGCGGACCTTTTTTGTTATTTAGATTTTGGATTTGATTTGTAATTTGAATTTTGTCATTTGGACTTTGTGATATTGTTTCGGATTTCGATACTAAGATTTCGGATTTATCGCGCTGGGTATTTTTCTAAACCCCAAGTTTAAGCCCACGCTTAATATCATGGTTAATATGAGGCTGATTGCCAGACCCGGGCTAAAGTAAAAATTCCCCGGCGTCAGCAGTCGGCTCAAGCCCCAAGTCATCCCATAGAAAACCGGCAGCCCCAAACTGGAAAGTACCAAGCTCTGCCAAGCAGTTTTGTGAAAAAAACCCGTTAAGATTATTCTTTCAAAGGCCGCCAAGGCCATCAAGGCCAAAAACAAAATGCCAAGGTTAAACGGACCCAGCGCTCTTAAGTACAGCAGGGTTGTTATAAAAACTGCCTTCAGCCCACGGCCCTCCAAAAACAAAAAACCAAAAGGCAAAAGCGCCAGCGTCAACTTGGGCAGCCAAGCCGCGTTGTACAGCCAAGGCAGTAAAACCGCATCCAGCACCATGGCCCCGCCCAAAAACCAGTAAAATAATTTCATGCCTTACATTATGGCAACCTAAACACAAAGAGACAAGCTAAGCTTACCACAGCGTCTAGAATGTGGTAAGCTTAGCTTGTATGCGAAAAGAAAAATTTGCGCCAGGTGAATATTATCACATCTATAACCGAGGCGTGGACAAAAGAATATTATTTCTAAACGAGCGGGACATGTTTCGCTTTGCGAACACATGTTACATACTTAACAATTTTGAAAATATACCTTTCCCCTTTGATGTGATACAGATCGAACCTAAAAATTCTTTAATTCCCATACAACCATTAGTTAGTTTTGCCGCTGGCTGCATAATGCCTAACCACTACCATTTTTTTGTTTCTGAACAAAAAGAGAATGGCATAAGTAGCTTCTTCCATAAATTAGGGACAAGCTACACTAAATACTTCAATAATAGATATGACCGCAGTGGCAGTCTGTTTGAGAGTACTTTTAAGGCAAAACACATAAATTCAGATGAGTACGCATCCTATTTGACTCAATACATCCATGTTAATCCCATAGCATTGTTGGAAGCTAAGCTTAGCACACTTAACAAGATCAAAAATTACCCCTGGTCAACCTTGCCCGATTATTTGGGCTCGGTCAGTAACTTGTCTTTACTTTTAACAGCACCCAATTTTAGAGATGAAATTTTGGGTATGGATGCAGAAAAATACAATGAGTTTATTGAAGATTTCTACTATGGGCTGTGCCAAGCTTAGCTTGGCACAGCAAGAAATTTTAACTTGTCGGAATAAACCTGGTATAATACAATTCTATGGCCTCATCACCTCTTATTTTATACATTGAAGACGACGGCATGTTGCTGAACATGTACCAGGATTTGTTTACTATCAATGGCTTCCGTTTCGCGGGGGCGCGTGATTTTGCCAGTGGGCGTGAGTTGATTAACAAAGAAAAGCCCGATTTGATTCTTCTTGACCTGATCTTACCGCCCCAAGCCAGAGGGCTAATCACTGAACTCTCGCCTCAATTGGGCTTGGATTTGCTTTCCGAAATTAAAACCAAGCCGGAAACAAAAAACATTCCGGTGGTTATTTTAAGCAACTTAGACGAACCGGAGGTAATGCAAGAAGCCCAAAAACGAGGCGCCGATGATTATCTAATCAAGATTAAGGTTTTGCCCAAAGATGTGCTGGCCAAAGTGCGCGATATTTTGACCCAGCTCAAGTAGTATTTTCCTAACATAATTTCTTTTTAATGTATCTCGGACGATCGTGGTTATGACACGGAAATTATGTGGGCGGTGTTATGCAACAGGATAAG
>CAZGLK010000004.1:0-30954 GCA_964526375.1 uncultured Candidatus Saccharibacteria bacterium
TTACCAGACCAAGGTAAATTAAGGGTGTTACCGATGTATCTCATCTTGTGCAGTCCCAGCCCAGACAATCTGTCGAGAGTGCCATAAAAACCGCATAAACACTGGCAAAAACTCCAAATGCCCAGAATGAATTATCTTTATTAGGGTCATTCGGATGTATTCGGATTTTTGGGATCGCGTTATCGCTTTAGCAGTTCAAAAAACACCTCGCTGGGAATATCCACTCGGCCGAGGGACTGCATTTTTTTCTTGCCTCGCTTTTGTTTTTCGCGCAGTTTCATTTTGCGGGTGATGTCGCCGCCGTAAAGATAACCGGTTACGTCTTTTTTAAGCGCGGCGATGTCTTCGCGGGCAACTATTTTGCCGCCAATGGCCGCCTGCAAAGAAACCTTAAACCACTCCCGTGGCAAAAGCTCTTTTAATTTAGTTACCAGCCGTCGGCCCTCTTCGGAGGCTTGATCGCGGGGCACGATGCGGCTTAAAGCGCTCACCAGCTCTCCCGCCACTAAAACATCCAGTTTAACCAAATCGCCCGGCCGCATATCCAAAAATTCGTAGCTTAACGAGCCGTAACCCGAAGAGGTGCTCTTTAACTTATCGTGAAAATCAACAATAATTTCCGAAAGCGGAATCTCGTATATCAACTCCACCCGTTCCGCCGACAGGTACTGCGTATTTTTATAAACACCGCGCCGGCGCGAGACCAGTTCCATAACCCCGCCCAGATATTTTGAAGGTGTTAGAATGTTCAATACCACCCAGGGCTCGCGCACAGCCTTAAACTGATCGGCCGAAGGCAGCTCGGCCGCTGAAAAGATGATCTTGGCGCGGCCGTCTTTGTGCTCTATTTCGTAACTAACCGAAGGCGAAGTTGTAACCAGCAAAAGATTATATTCCCGCTTAAGTCTCTCCAGAATAATCTCCATATGCAACGAGCCCAAAAAACCGCATCTGAAACCACGGCCCAAAATTTCCTGCGAATCCAGCTCAAAACTTAAAGCGGCATCGGATAATTTTAATTTTGAAAGAGCATCCTTCAAGACCGTAAACTCGGCGCCGTCTTTGGGAAACAAACTAGCGAAGACCACTGGTTTCGGCTCCTCATATCCAGGCAAAGCCTGAAACGCAGATGCACGCTGATCCATACGCTGATTATCGCGGATAGAATCATCCGCGCCCATCCGCGTAGAGAATCCGCGTAAATCCGCGTTTAGTGCGATGATGGTATCCCCCACCCGCACCAGGCTGGGGTCTTTAAGCCCAGTGGCAATGTAACCGATTTCACCCTCAACCAACTCGGCTTGAGCCGCGAGCTGCGGTTTAAAATAACCCACCCCCAAAATTTCAGCTTCTTTGCCCGGAGCCAAAAAATGGATTTTCTGCTGGCTCTTAAAAACGCCGTCAAAAACCCTAACAAAAGCAATGACGCCTTTGTAAGCGTCGTAGCTAGAGTCAAAAACCAATGCCCGGCCGTAATCAGTCTGGCCCAATCGGGGGGGCGGTATTTTTTCTATAACCGCCTCTATGACCTTATCAACATTAGTGCCCTCTTTGGCCGAAATTCTCAAAATATCCACCTCGCCCAAAAGTTTAGTCAGCTCGGCTTCGATTTCATCCGGCCGGGCATTGGGCAGGTCAATTTTATTTATAACCGGAATAATCACCAGGTTCTGTTTTGAGGCTTGATGTAGATGCGCCAAGGTTTGGGCCTGAATGCCCTTAGTGCCGTCAATCAGCAGTATCGCCCCCTCCACCGCCGCCAGCGAGCGCGAGACTTCGTACGAAAAATCCACATGGCCCGGCGTATCAATCAGATTCAATATAAACGCGGATTCACGCTGATTACGACGCGGATTATCGCGGATAGAATCCATGACAATGCGATCAATATAAAGCTCTCGGCCGCCAAAATTCACCAACAGGGCCAAACGATACTTGGAACCCTTAAGGTAGTGCCATATTTGCTGCCTTTCTAGCTTCCCGATAAAAGGTAGCGCTTTAATTTCTATAATAACCTTGTCCTCAACAATAAAATCCGGACGATAAACTCCCACTTTCTTATCATCATATAGAACGTCAATCACTTTTTCCCTTTCAAAAGTAAGTCCAGTTTTTATCAATCCTTCCTCCAAAGCCCGATGGTAAACATTCTCCTTAAAGGCGGGGCCGAGTCTATTATAGACATTAAAGACAGCTCCTCTGATTTTATAAGTAAGATCCTCATAAATTAATCCGCGTGTATCCGCATCAGTATCTGCGTTTATCCGCATGCCATCCGCGTCAATCCGCGTCAAGTCCGCGTTAATCCGCGCTTGATAGACCATGCGGACCGGTTGCATCTTTATGGTTATGCCTCTTTCCCTCTCCAGCTCCATTTGGTCCAAATATTGCGCCTGCATGTTTCTGGCCTCAACCGTATGAGTCCATTCTAAAAGACGGTCAGCCAATGTTGACTTACCGTGATCTATATGAGCGATTATAGAAAAATTCCTAATGTGTTCTCTATTCATCTCCCCGCACTCTTCGCATTTCCAATTACTTAATTACTTAGTTACTTTAATTACTTAATTACTTCCTCATCCAACTGATCCGGCAAAACGGTTTTTCTTAAACCAAATTTAGCCCGAATGCTCTGCCACTCTTCGGTTGCAAACCAGGCATTGACCGCCAAATAAACCACAACTCACGACGCGGCCGCGCCGGCAAACTGAATAATCAAATGCAAGACTTTGTGAGTATCCAGAAAACTGGCCAAGCCGTATAAAGAAGCATAAGCGGCTAAACCGGCCGCCAGAGCGCCGCCAACAAAAATAAGCACCGGCCGCCTAAGCCGGCTCATCTTAAGGCCAGCCCGCTTTTGAAGAATATAACCCAAAACGACGCAATTAAAAATAGCGCCCAAACTTAAAGCCAAGGCCAAGGCCGGCACATCCAGCCACGGCGCCAAAACGAGTGACGCTCCCAAACTTACCAATATGCCGCAAAGCAAAACCCACAAAGGCGTTCGGGCATCCTCCAAAGCAAAAAACCCCCTCAAGAGTAGGGTTAAAATCCCCTGAAATAACAAGCCCACCAAAAAAAGCCCCAATGTTTGGATGGTCAAAATAGTATCAGCCCAGTCAAACTTGCCGTAGCCCAAAGTTAATCTGACTATTTGGGCCCGCAAGATAAAAAATAATATGACGGCTGGAATCATCACAAACAACAACTGGCGGGCGGTTTTTAGCAGAACCTCGGCAAAATCGGTCGGATGATTTTTGGAAACCGCTTGCGACAACACCGGAAAAACGGCTATGCCCAATGGAATCGCCACCACGCCTAAAATCAGGCCGTTAAGATCGTTGGCCAAATTAAAAACCGCCACCCGGCCCGTGCCCAAAAAAGAAGCCAGCGCCGCCATAATAACCAAATTAAGCTGGTTTAAAATTAAACTGCCCGAACGGGGAATAATAATGCTAAAAATGCGCTTGAGCCCGGCCAATTTAAAAGAAAAAACCGGCCGATACTTAAAGCCGCTGGCTTTGGCCGCGGGGTACTGCACCAGCATATGCAAAACCGCGCCAACCACTACGCCCCAAGCCAAGCCAGCCGGACCCAGTCGCGGAGATAAAACAAGAATGCCAAAAATAATGCCGATGTTGTAAAAAATCGGCGCTAAAGCGTAGCTTAAGAATTTGTGGCTGGCCTGCAGGATGCCCGAAAACACCACCGACAAACCCAAAAACACCGGCTGTAAAAACATAATCCGGCTTAGCTGAACCGCTAAAGCCAGTTTGTCTGGCCCGAAGCCGGGTGCTATGTACTTTAATATCCACGGCGCCAACCAAAAAAAGAGAACGCCAAAAACAGAAAACACCACCACAGCGATGCTTAGGATGTCGTTGGCCAACTGCCAAGCGCGGTCATTGTTTTGGCTTTTTATTTTTATGAACACCGGCACAAAACCGGCCGAAAAAGCCCCAAAAAGAAACAAATTAAAAAAGAAATCCGGCAGACGAAAAGCCAAAAAATAGGCGTCTAAAACATCGCCGGCGCCGTAAAAATAGGCAAGCAGAGCATTGCGCCCAAAACCCAACAGGCGGCTCACTAAACCAGCCGCGGCCAACAGCCCCGCGGCCAGAACCACATTTTTGGTTTTGTGGTTAAAAAAATTGTTGATTGTGTTTATGGTCACACCTAACTAAACAACAAATTTCTATCAATTTCCTAATTTCTGCTTAATTTCGGCCGGAAATTTATGGAAATTCCTTGAAATTGATGGAAATTGATTGCGGCTAGAGAATTTATTTCTCATCATCAAATCTTAACTGGGCACGCAGACTCAAATCTTTGGAAAGACTGCCTTGGTACTCCCCCGTGCCTTCGCTGATAAAACCGCTGGGTTCCAATGATAATACTTCAATACCCTTTTGGGGCGCAAGGTTAAACCTAAAGGCCACGGGGTCGGTTTGGTGCGGCCGCCAGATTTTGAAATGGTAATCGGCAACATCGCTGGAATAGTCCAGTCTAACCGGGGACACATACTCCACACTAACCCGCCTTCTCTCCTGCGGGATTAAAGAGATCCAACCGCCCAAAACCTGCCAATCCGATTCTTGGTATACTTCAACCAGCTTGTTGGGTTCCAGACCCGCTAGAGATTTTTGATCTAAACGATAATCGGCTGTAAAACCCTGGCTGGCATAATCAAAATCCGGTATTTTTTCTTGGGGCGAAAATCCTTCGGCCTTCAAAATCTGCGCGCCCAAAGGCAGATAAATCTTAACATAGTTTTTAGAATCTTCAGCTCCACTCTGCTTGAAGAAGATATTGGACTTTACCACCACCGACCCATCCTCAAACACACTGCCCGAGTTTTCCCAAAGATCCAAGCCAACGCCGCCGCCACGCCAATTGGCCCAGACCACGCCCAAACCGTCTTCGTTTTTAGATAGATGGGGCGCCAGCGACCAGCTTTCCGCGGCAACCTGCCCCTGCATTTCGGCCTCGCGAAAATAAAACTGCAGACGGTGTTGTTCCAAAGCCGTCTTCAACGATTCGGCCAAGACCGGCCATTTGGTTTCGGGTTTGCGTGCCAAAGCCTCGCTTAAACCGTAAAACCAGTTGGATGAGTCCGCGTCAAAAAGCAAATTCTGCCTAAAGCTAAAATCTTTTAGAAAGCCCCGGCTAACGGCAATCAAACCATCGGCTTTAAGCTGGGTGGTTTTTTCAAAAAAATCCAAAAGGGTCTCGGCCGAGCTCTGGAAATTCCAAAACCAGCCGGCCTCGCTGGGTAGCCACGAGGTGCTAAAGGCCTGAAGCGGCCGCGGGGGAATTGTTTTTTGCGCCGAGGCCGCATCCAGATCGCTAAACCTGCCCGAGTTGACCACGGCCAAACCATCACTCTCCAGTTTTACCAAAGCGTAACTAAGCGGCCGGCCGCCCATGGGCCGGCCGGAGGATTCATCCAAAGCTACAATAAGATATTGTTTAGGCGGCTGGCCAACCAAACCCTGCCAAAACTTGAGCCACAGCAGATTGTCTTGGAGTTTTTGGGACGACGCTTTAATGTCGGGCGAATCGGACTTAGCCAAAACAACTTGCGCCTGCTCCAAAAACTCCAGCCCCAAAAGAGCAGACGGATAGGACACGATCTTTTTTTTAAAAATATTCAACCAGCCAAAGTCGGAGTTTTGCGCCAAAAACTGGTCAATCAGCGCCGTCGCCTCACCGCCAGAAGGCAAACCCTTTTTTATGGCGACTACACCCGGAAAGGCCGACTCGCCGGCTGAATTGACCAAGGTGTAAGAAGAAGCACTGATGATTTTAGAACCAAAACCAGCCAGGTGATTCCTAAAAACCTCTGGCCCGCGGCTAAACAGAAAAAAACCAACCCCGGCCGGAATCACCAGGGCCATTACAATAACCAAAAATGTTTTAAGGCCCCTTCTCCGGCCGGCCGGCCGCAGAGACAATTTAGGAGAGGGCTCCTTAACCAAACTCACCCGGAACCAATCTTCCTGGGCCAGCCCCGCATACCACTCGTTGTTGGATGGGGCCCGGACCGCATCAGCACTATCACTACTCTCACCCATCAACTCCGTCTGATCCGTAGAGGGCGGCCGCATCTCTTCAAAAGCCGCCCCGCTTATGGGACTACTCACCAAATCAATATGGCTAAAGCGGCGGGGCGTTTCCAGACGGGCAATATTTTTTTTGAGTTGGATATCCCGATCTTCCACTCGAGCCAACTCGGCCATAACCGCTTCTTTGGAAATATTCCAGGCCGGAGGTGCGGGCGGGATGATTTCAGGATCCCCAGACGTCCGACCGCTGGGAACCAGCGGTCGGACGTCTGTTCCGCTGATTTGGGCGGCCAAAGCGGACACTTCATCGGCACCCTGAAAAATCATATCTGTTAACGGGTCAGACGCCGACACCAAATCTGGCTGATATGCTTGTTCGTGCTGATAGACAAAATCCTCGGCCGGCGCGAAATCAAACTCTGGCAGAGCTTCAACAATCGGCTCCGCATAGTCAGCCATTTTGGATTTAACAACCCGGCGGCGGTTGACTCCATCAACCCGGGAACGGCTGCGGCGCGGCGGAATTTTTTTAGGATCAACAAAAATGAGTTCGGTGGACATGAAACCTGCGGCAAATTTTATATCCGCGACTGCTTTAAGCATATCAACATTGCAAATAAAAACAATTCCTTTTTATCCTCTTTGTTGAACTGTTGACTTTTGAAGAGAGGGGGCTATAATGGGAGAGTCAAGAAAGTGAGATGATCGCCCCCCGGATCATTGATGGGGGGAGGAAAGTCCGAACACCCCATGACGCGGATTGGCGCGGATAACTACGCGGATGAACGCAGATATTTTTATCAGCGTGAATCTGCGTCAAGTCAGCGTAAATCTGCGTTGTGTGCAAAGAGTGGTCGCGAAATGCGACCGTCCGTAAGGATAGGGAAAGTGTCCCCTTATGGGGATGTACGTTCATGGATATCAGCTGATTCCGTGAGCGCACGCAACAGAGACTATACTAGCGAAGAGCGCGGAACTACGCGGAACAAACGCAGACTCACGCGGAAGATTCTTCTGCGAGGTCAGCGTAAAGTCCGCGCTAGTCTGCGGTTTAGCAAAAGGTGAAAAGTTTCCGGACCACCGGAATCCAGTCGGCAGTGATGCCGGTTGGCTGCAAACCCCACTCGGTGCAAGGCCGCGTCCGCCTTTGGCGGAAGAGCCGCTAGAGTTCTTGAGCAATCAAGATCCCAGATAGATGATCATCCTCTTAACGCGGAACTACGCGGAACAAACGCAGACTCACGCGGAAGATTCTTCTGCGAAGTCAGCGTGAAGTCCGCGTTAGTCTGCGTTGGGAGACAGAATTCGGCTTACGGCTTTCTTGGCAACAAAAACAAACACCCGTCTTCTCTAGGCAAGGCGGGCGTTTGTTTTTATATTTTCTGGCAGAATACCCTCGCGCCTGCCTACCGCAGGCAGGTCTGATGCGACGGGGTATTCTATTGTTAACAACTCTCCTACGATCGTCGTTGGAATGTTAACAATAAGTAAAACCCCCATGTTAATCACGTCGCATCTAGGGTTGGGTGTTGTTGTATTCCCAAATCCTATCATTAAGCCACGATCGTATGGTAATGATAGAAAATGATAAGATTGGATTTGAATAAGCAAATCATATCATTAACATACGATCGTACACTAATGACATGATTTGCAATAAAATCGAGGGGGTCGGACTAGAGTGGTAAAACTCCACCGACAAAATAATACAGCGAGGCACTAACAATTCAAACCCTAAAGCAAATGTTGCGTCTCGGCCGCGTCCAGAGTTTGGTTGACCAGCCAATCGGCGCGGCTGTTATCCTCTCTGGGAATATTTTTGAAAGATATTTTCTTAAAATCCATTTTCAAGTTCCAGACTCTCATAAACAGCAATTGCATCCGCTCTTCCAAAATTTTATACTGGCCATTCAGCTGCGAAGCGACCAACTGGCTGTCCAGCCGCAGTTCCACTTCCATATCTTTAATTTTCCCGCTGCCAAAAAGCTGTCTTAACTTTTTTAAAGCAAAAATAACCGCTTCGTATTCGGCCTCGTTGTTGGTAATATCATCACCCAGCTTGTGACCGTATTCTTTGATCTTCTGACCCTTTTCGTTAAGAATAACCGCCCCCACCGCGGCCGGCCCGGGGTTGCCCCGCGAGCCACCGTCGGTGTAGACCACCACCTTTGACATTGGGATTTTGACATTGGACATTTTTTAGAAATTAGAAATTAGTCATTAAAAATTATCTTCACCTCCAAGTTTATTAAAGTCTGTCAACTTTAGCTGTATCTCCCTACTCCCATTCCACTCATTCACCCCCGGCTCGTAAGCAATATCTAAAGTGTCACCTATTTTTAAGCCCTCGGCAAGCCCATTGTGCCTAAAAAGCAAAGCCGGCCAGGATTTGTTCGAGTTTGCGTCTTTAACAATAATTTTCAGATGTTCGGAATTTTGCCCCAACGGGATCAAATTGGAAACCTGAACGCCGCGAGAAACAAACCGCGGGGTGGGGTTGGACATGCCAAACGGCTCAAACTTGCCAAGCCAGTCCATTAAATTCCAACCAATCTCGGCCAAAGAAATCTCGGCGCTTATTTTTATTTTCTTAACCAGCATATCCGGCGTCAAAGTTCGCGCGGCGTAATCCAAAAGACCCTGTCTTACCAAACTTTCCTGCTCGGCCTTAAAACTGCAACCGGCCGCGGCCGGATGGCCGCCGTATTGAATCAAATGCTCCGCCACCACGGCCAAGGCCGCCATCACATCAAACCCCTCTACACCCCTAAGCGAGCCCTTGCAAAGACCGTCCTCCATTTTCTGAAAAAGCAGCATCGGCCGGTGATACTTTTCCGAGGCCTTGCCAGCCGCCAGACCCACCAAGGTCAAGAACCAATCACGAGAGCCCTCCACAATAAACAAAGGCAGAGCATCGTATTTTGAAACGACAATTTCCAATTCCTTCATAATTTTTTCGGTGACTTGCTGTCGTTTGCGATTGTTCTCGTTCAGAGTAGAAACCAATTCGTTTATTCTGTCCGGCTCGCCCGTGTTCAAAAGTTCATAGGCTAAATTAGCGTGGGACATCCGGCTGGCCGCGTTTATTCGCGGGCCCAGAGCAAATCCCAAAGTCATAGTGTCCAGATTAGTAGATAAAGTCTCCAGATCGTATCTGGCCTTCACGCCGGCCGATTCCAAAAGTTTTTTTAAACCCGACCTCTTGGTTTGAGCCAAAACTATCAAGCCGTATTTAACCAGGGCACGGTTTTCATCCAAAAGCGGCACCATATCGGCCACCGTAGCCAAGGCCGCCAAATCCAGCAGCCACTTCTCTTGACCCTTAGCCAACGATCGCTCGCCTTTTTCTTGAAGAGAAACCAAAGCCAGAAATAACTTAAAAGCCAACCCCGTGCCGCACAAGCCCTTAAACGGATACTCGTCCCCTTCTTGATGGGGATTTATCAACGCCGCGGCCGGCGGCTTTTCACTCACAACTTGGTGATGATCAACCACAATAACATCAACCCTTTTTTCTTTGGCCCAGCCGATTTCCTTTAGGTTGGTAGTGCCGCAATCGACCGTAACAATAAGTTTGGCGCCGCCAGACACCAAGCTCTCCAAGGCCTGCTGATTAAAACCGTGGCCTTCGTTTTGGCGATCGGGAAGGTAGACTTCAAAGGGATAACTAAGTAGCTTAAAATATTCGCCCAAAATAGTAGCACCGCAGACGCCATCCACATCGTAGTCAGCGTAGATAACTATTTTTTCTTTTTGAGCCACAGCTGCTTCAATCCGCCGGCAGGCCAGGGCCATATCTTTAAGCAAAAAAGGATCGTGAAGATCGCTCTCGTACTTGGGATTAAAAAACCGTTCTATCTTGTCGGCGCTACTCAAACCTCGCTCATACAAAAGTTGAGCGACTATAACGGGATATTCAGAAGGGCCAGTCAAAAAATCAGGCGGCGCCTGCTCTGATAAAATCCATCTATATTTCATTGTCCGATATATCCTACTAATTACTAATCGTACCAATATACCAATGGGGATTAGTAGATTAGTAATTATTGGTAATTGGTAGGGTTTGCTCTAACGCAGCTAGACCCGGCAGAGTTTCTCCAGCTAAAAATTCCATCATGGCTCCGCCGCCGCTGGAAACATAAGTCATTTTATTCACCAGATCCTCTTCAGTCAAAAAGTTAACCAGATCGCCGCCGCCAACAATCTTCTCGGCCTGGCTGGCCGAGACCGCCCGAGCCAGAGCCAACGATCCTTGTCTGAAAGCCGGAAGTTCGGTCAAGCCCAAAGTGCCGTTCCAAACCACCATTCTAGCCTCCCCGATAACATCCTTAAAAAGTTTAATCGTATCGGGCCCAATATCCACAATAAATTCATCAGCTGCCACCCGTCCGACCGCCTTTACTGCCACACTGCTGGCCACACTTAAGGACTTAGACACCACCACATCCAACGGCAGATGCAGCCGGCTGGAAGTCAACTCCAACTTTTTGGCCTCCGAGATCAGCCCTTCTTCAATAACAGACCTACCCACGGCAACACCCCTGGCAAAAAGCAGAGTGTTAGCCAAAACGCCGCCCAAAACAATGGCCTCCGATTTAGGCATAAATTCCTTCACCAAACCCAATTTGGTTTCGGCCTTGGCGCCGCCCAGCACAAACACCAAAGGGCGGCGCGGTTTGTTTCTTACGGCCGCCAACACCGCTATTTCTTTTTCTAGCAATAATCCCGCCGCTGATTTTAACAAGCCGGCGAAACCAACAATGGAAGCGTGAGCCCGATGAGAAGCGGCAAAAGCGTCGTTAACATAGAATTCGCCTAGTTGGGATAATTTTTGAGCAAAAGCGGACTCGTTGTTTTCTTCTCCAGAATAAAACCTTAGATTTTCCAGCAGCGCCGCCTCCCCGTTCTTGAGCGATTTGGCCAATTTAATCACTCTCGGCCCTAGCACATCATCGCCAAAGGCAAGATGATGCTGCGGCCACAACCGCGTCAGTTTCAAAAAAACGGGGTACAAACTATAGCGCAAGTCTTTTTTGCCTTCGGGCCGGCCCAAGTGGCTTAAAATAATTACGCGAGCGCCCTGGCCGGCCAGATAATCCAAGGTCGGCAGAACAGCTTTTAGCCGCCATTCCGCCCCCGGCGGCACACGGCCATCTTTTAAGGGCACATTAAAATCAACCCGCACCAAAACGCGCTTGCCCTTTAGTTCGCCCAAACTTTTAAGAGTGGGAAGCATATCTATAATTCTATCATGGCTTAGTCAGGTGTGATAGAATGAAAATGTTATAACTTCGTAACGATGACAATGACGATGACGCAGATTTAAAAATGTCAAAAGTCATTGTCAATGGTCATAATCAAATCCGTGTTTCTCTCCTCAACCAAAAAAACTATCGTGATTGCCGGAGCCGGCTTTGGCGGTTTAAGAACGGCTCTGGATTTAAACTCGGCATTTCAGCGAGATCCGCAATTAAGACAGGACTACAATCTCTACCTTGTTGATGCCAACGATCATCACCTTTTTACTCCGTCGCTGTACGAAATGGCCACCAGTCTTTACGACGACGCCCGGGCCGCGGCGTTAAAGAAAGCTATTGCCGTGCCACTGGAGAAGATATTCACTGGCGGGCCAGCCAGGTTTCACCAAGCTAGAATAACTGGCCTGGATGTTAAAGCCAAGAAGCTGAAACTGAACGACCGAATCACCCTGCCATATGATTATCTTGTTCTGGCCCTGGGCGCGGAGGTAAATTTTTACGGCATCCCCAGCCTTAAGGAAAACGCCCAAGTGTTAAGCAGCCTGGCCTCGGCCATAAAACTGCGAAACGCCATTGAGCAAAATTTCTGCCAACGGCTGGGCGCAAAAAATGTCTTAAACATAGTCATCGGCGGTGGCGGTGTGAGCGGAGTGGAACTGGCCGGAGAGCTGGGTGGCTACATCCGCAAACTGAAAAGGAAATATCAAGCCAGGTTGCGGGTCAACATAACTTTAGTAGAAGGCCAAAAAGAAATCCTGGCCGGCTTCCATCCCATCATCGTCCGCTGGGCAAAAAGCCGTCTCCAGAAACTCGGCGTCAAATTGGCCACGGGTGAATTTATCGGCGAGATCAAAAATGGCGCCGTGCTAACAAAGGCCCAAAACGAGTTTCCTTTCTCGGTGCTTATTTGGAGCGGCGGTATAAAACCCAATCGGCTGACAGCCGGCTTGCCTTTCAAAAAAGACGCCAAGGGGCGTTTGATTACCAGCGGCAAACTCTGCCCCCTGCTGGAAACAGGCGAAGAATGCGCCAATGTTTTTGTGGTGGGCGACAACTGCTGTTTGATTGACAACCCAACTCTGCCGCAAACTGCCCAAATAGCCATAGACCAAGGCCGCCATGTGGCCAAAGTGATACTGGCCGAGATCAGAAAAAGATCCTTGCCCAAATACCGCCCCATCCCCAACCGCTATGTTCTGCCCGTCGGCGGCAAGTTTGCCTTGGCCGATTTGGGATTCATGCGAATGCAAGGTCTCCCGGCATGGACACTGAAAGAATTTATTTTTCTAAAATATCTCTTTTCAATTTTGCCGCCGCTATCTGCTCTTGGGCACTGGTTGAGAGCAGTGAATCTGTTTATAAAAAACGACTAGCTAATCCCCTCCCGTTTAGCATCTGCCGCAACTCAACAGGCAAGTATGCCGATCATATCAAAATCTGTGAATAAACCCCTTCAAATAGCTTTATTCACGGATTATTGACTTATAGATGTGAATTTGATAAAATACGATTAGATATGGCTGCTAATAACACAATAAGAAAATTGATACAGAAGTTAAAAACCGAGTACGATTCCTTCAAAAGAGGCAAGGAGTCGCTTTTGGCTTTGGTTGACGAGGCGGAAATTCCGGAAACCGTTTATAACTCCAATGCCATTGAGAATTCAACTCTGACGCTTAAGGAGACAGAGAAAATTTTATTGGAACAAGAACTTTCCCGGGATGTGTCTCTGCGGGAGGTTTTTGAAGCAAAAAACTTGGCGAGGGTTATTACCTACAAACGCGACAAATCGCAAAGTCATGAACTAAACGAGAAGCTGATTTTACTTTTACACCAAATGCTTGTTGGCGGCATTGACGATTCTATTGCCGGCCGCTTTCGCAAAGAAGGAGAATATGTAAGAGTCGGAACGTATATCGCGCCCGCGCCCGAACACGTACAAAGAATAATAGAAGCGATCCTTTTGGGATATGGGAGCGATACGACTTCATACTTTTTGGATAAAATAGCCAAGTTTCATTTGGATTTTGAAACCGTCCATCCTTTTTGTGACGGCAATGGGCGCATCGGCCGAGTGCTTATCAACTTTCAGCTTTTAGCTCTTGGATTTCCGCGCGTCATTATTCGCGATAAAGAAAAAGACACTTACTATCGCGCCTTCGGCGATTATAACAATAATAAAAATACCAAAACAATGGAAAGGATATTGGCACTAGCGCTTATGGAAGCACTGCATAAAAGAATCGCGTATCTAAAAGGCGAAGTTATTATTGCTTTGTCTGAATATATAAAAAAGAATAAACTCTCGGCCCCGAAAATTACCAATGCCGCCAAGCGACAGACAATCCCAGCATTCCGTGAAAGAGGAATATGGAAAATTCCGGAAAGTTTTACTTCGGGCTAAATTCAAATCATGAAAACCTACATTTTCAAAACCAATTTACTCCGTGATAAAAAAGTTATCCGCGAAGTAGAGATTCCAGAAAATTTGAATCTCTACAAGCTCGCCGAGGCGATTGTCGACGCGTATGACTTTGACTTTGATCACGCTTTTGGATTTTTCAACACCATCGGCGAGCGATATCTTGATTCAGAACGGAAGTACGAACTCTTTACGGATATGGAGAATGAGGACATTGAGCCAACCGGCGCCGAAAGCGTAAAGAAAACAAAAATCGCCGAGGTGTGGAAAAACCTCGGTGGTAAAATGCTGTTTCTTTTTGACTACGGCGATAATTGGTTATTCGTTGTGGAACTGGTCGGTTTTGGGAAAAAGGAGTCAAAAACAGAATATCCGCGCGTTCTTACAAAGGTCGGCAAAGCGCCGGAACAGTATCCGGATTACGGGCGTTCGCCATAATCCTCTACCCTACATTGAAGGGCCGCTCCAAAAAACCCTAGTTTTTGTTTTGTATGAAGCTAGGCCAGTAAACCAATCTGTATTCAACAGAGGAGAATGAACTACCGCACCGCAAGCGGTGCGGTATCTACCCCCAATGTTATCCTTCGACTCGCTTCGCCCCGTTAAAGCGAAGCTTCTACGGGGCTTCGCTCGCTCAGGATATTTTTCACTTGCCATTCATCCCGCCCGCAAGCGGGCGGGTATTCTGGTGGTGAAAAATAAAAAACAAGGGTAAGCTTTTTATGCTTACCCTTCAAGAGCCCCTTGAGAAAAATATGAATATTCCGAGGCCAATCAACTTGTCCCCGAGAAAATTAGCAGGCGTAAAAACAGCCAACTGCCGCCTAGGAGAGCAAGCGCTATCGTAAGATAGGTTAAAAATCCAATTGCCACACCACCGTAAGCGATAAACTTACTATCAAGCATCTCCGATTTTATCAATCCCCCTTCCGCTGCCCTCGAAAGAAAGAAAAGGACTAAACCGACGATGTACAAACCTAGAATAATCCACGCGGCTTGCAGAGATTGATGCTCTATCACCGACATGCCGATAACCCCAAGCAGTAACACTAACATAATCCTGAAAGCCTTCATCAACAATTTATTCATCTGCCATCACCCTCTCAAGAAAACCAGCCACGCTTTCCTAGCTTGGCCTATAATAAAAGACAAGGAACCAAGCAACATAAGTTACAATACCAATGCTTGCCATTACAGCAAGGCAGCCTGCGAGTCTATTCTTGGTCAGCCAAAAATCACGCGCCGCCGCGACCGCCATTATAACAAGGCAAAGTATTAACACAATACTCGCTATAGTCATTGCCATACTGCAGCCACCTCCTCTTTTTTAAAGTACACGAGCTGTTTTTAACTCATCTAGAGTTTACCAAACCACACCCAAAATGTCTATTACAAATCAACCGGCCAACGCCCGGTGTTAGCCAGTTTTTAATTGGGATAGCGGAGTAAGTGGTAGAGTAAACGAATTAAATCGTAAAATCCAAATCCTATCATTATCATACGATCGTTTGTTAATGATAGGATTTGGCCGTATTAGACCGGATGAACCAAATCACATCATTAAGCCACGATCGTACACTAATGATATGATTTGGAAATACAATCACATCAAGGCCCAGTCACAGATAGTTTCATAGTCTAGACTATGAGCTGGTTTCAAACCTCATTTCTGCTGCAATTTCATCTTTTCGGCTGCGACTTCGTCAGGCTTCGCAAAAAGGCTTTCGCCGTAATTCTATTACGGCTCAATCCTTTTTACTCGCCTTCCTAGTCTCGCCTGAAAAACTGAAATTTCGCGACGAAAGAGTTTTGAAACCAGCTCTATGAAACCGAGGTAGCGGTATTAATGATCTGGCTAAACTCCTCCGCTTTTAATGAGGCCCCGCCTACCAAAGCGCCGTCTATGTTGGGTTGAGCTAAAAAGCCGGCGGCGTTGGCGGTGTTGACCGAACCGCCGTAGAGAAATCGGATGTTTTTTGATTCTTGGCCGAACATTTTATAGGCTTGATTTTTCAGACGGCCGATTATTTGATTGGATCGCATTGGGTCATCAGCCACCGCCCCGGGGTTGGTGCTAATGGCCCAAACCGGCTCATAGGCGACAATAAGATCTTGGAGCTTGGATCTTGGAGCTTGCCTGCCCGCCGAAGCCTTGGCGGAGGCAGGGAGCTTGGCGCCAGAAATACTATTTTTGAAACTAGAAATAACTACTTCCTCATCATCATCTCGCTGAAGCTCGCCCACGGCTACAATCACTTTAAAGCCCTGCCCCAAAGCCGAAAGGACTTTTGTATTAACCGTCTCATCGGTCTCACCAAACAAGCGCCGACGCTCGGAATGCCCCACTAAAACCCAATTAACTCCGATGTCCTTCAGCATGGGCAAAGAAATCTCACCGGTGTAGGCGCCTTCCTGCTCCCAAAAAACATCCTGCGCGCCCCATTGTACCTGGCGAAATTTTTTAACTAACTCTTCCAAAAACACAAAAGGCGGCAGTAAAACCATCTGCTCGTACAGCTCCGATTTGGTTGACACGGAAACCGCCGACACCAAAGCCACGGCTTCGTTCAAAGTAGCTGGGTTTAGTTTCCAGTTGCCGACAATTAATTTCAATATCTGGTAATTAAGTAACTAAGTAATTGAGTAATTTAACGACTGCAATTACTGAATTACCTGATTACTAAATTACTTTTATACTTCTTAAGTGTTTCGCGGCCTCATCGGGATCAATATCAATTACATCACCACCCGTGCCAAGCTCAAACCCGCCCCAAGTGGCAATACGGGGGTTAATTTCAATATGCCAGTGATAAAAATCGTAGGGTTGATTCAGCGAAACCGGCGCGGTGTGAATAAAAAAATTATAAGCCACGTCGTTTAAACCGTGGTAGATTTTAGCCAAAGATACTTTTAAGGCCTCGGCCAGGTCGCGCCGATCTTCGGGGTCAATTTCCTCGAAATGAGCGGAGTGTTCTTTAGGAAAAATCCTGATCTCAAAAGAAAATCTGGGCGCGTAAGGTACCAGCGCCACCATAGAATCATTTTCAAAAATAAGGCGCTTTTTCTCTTTTAGTTCCCAAGCAATAATATCGCAGTGCACGCAACGGCCCCGTTCGGTTTGATAACGTTGGGAACCGGCCAGACTGCGGCGAATATCCGCCGGCACAAACGGGGCCGCCAAAATTTGCGAATGGGGATGTGAAACCGAGGCCCCGGCTTCGCGACCGTGATTATGAATGATCAAAATGTAATCGGCGCACTCCGCTTTTTTTAAGGCTTGAAATCTCTCCTGATAGGCTCTTATGACCAATTCCACCTCGGCCGGGTTCAGCCGGGCTAAAGTCTTTGTGTGATCGCGCAACACCACCACCTCATGGTAGCCCGAGGCCGGAACCTGAAACAAATAGGGACCATACTGGCGCGGCGCTAAAACACATTCATCCCCCGAAACTATGGGAAATTTATTTTTTATTACCTGGACAGACCAATCGCTGCCGTTTTTTCCGTACATCAACAGCGGCTCGCCGTTGCCATGCGCTTGCGGGTCTTCAAAAGGGCAAGTCTCAATCGGGGTCTCGTAACGGTTGTGCTGGAGCAACTTAAAGCTCTCGGGCCTTTTGGCCCGGGCCGTGGAAATAATCACCCAATCGCCGCTAATAGGGTCTTGACGAAGTTCGGATAATTCCTTAGTTTTCATTTTATAGGTCTTATAGGACTTATAAGTCCTATTCATATTTCCCTATCCACAAATTCCACCTCACCCTAAAAGTCTCCAAAAGCGCGCCGATGTAACCGGACAGCTTTACATGGCTACTGGGATCGTTCCGCCAGTAAATAGGAATGATGCCGATTTTATAATTAAAGCGCCTGGCCAAGGCCAGGGTCTCAACATCAAAACCCCAGCGGTCAACCACGGCTCTGGAAAAAATTTTTTGAGCCGCATCGGCCGAAAAACCCTTAAAGCCGGCTTGAGTATCCCAGATACCCGGCAGCACCACGGCCTGTATGACCAGATTGCCCATATCACCCAGCAATCTTTTGAAACCGGACTGGGGCACGGCTTGGGTAGCGCCGGCAATGTCTTTGCCGTCACGCGAGCCGATTACCACATCAAAGCCCTCCTTAAACTTGGCCAGCATCTTTTCCAAATGGGCTATGTCAGTGGAATTGTCGGCGTCGCTAAAAACGCGATACTCGCCTTTGGCCTCAAGCATTCCTTGGCGCACCACAAAACCTTTGCCGTGGTTTTCTTTATTCTCTAAAACCCGTAATTGAGACCATTCTTGCGCCGCTTCTTTGGCAATCGCGGCCGTGCTGTCCCGCGCGCCATCTATCACCACCAAGATTTCGCAGCTGTATGATTGCGAATCTAAATACTCTTTGACGCGCGCCAGAGTCTTGGCAATGCGCCCTTCTTCGTTATAAGCCGGAATAATTATGGAAACAAACGGATCATCCATATTTTTAGTATAACATTTTCAATCAATAATTTTAACACAAAAAAGGCCCCCGAAACCAGTTCGGGGGCTGAAGGGATTGAGGATTAACCATACGAAGACAACTCCAACTGCTCTTGGTCTGGCACGTCTTCGGGTTCAAGAGCCACAGAGAGTGTGCACGGATCAGAGAACTTCTGCGGATCTCGAAACACAACCGAGCAGCCTCGACAGATGAATAATCTTGGCTCTGCATCTGCCCAGTGGCTACTGGTATAAAGATGAGCCCTGACCGAAAAGAACTCCCGGCTGCCGCATAGGCGGCACATGAAATCAACAGCCATAAACTTCCTCCTCTTTGAGGTTTGAAAAGAACCGGCCGGATTTACGATAGAAAGCCTTGAGCACAACAAGACTTCCTATAAGCAGGACCAGCATTCCTGCAAAGAATCCATAGCTAAAACTCCCCCAATCGGCGGGAACTACGCTGTCGCGAAGGATCATAAACAACCTCCTTTATATTTGTTGATTAAAGAACCAAGGAACAACTTCACTTAAAATCAATTCCAGTATAATCGCGCAGCTTGTTTTGGTCAAATGTCAGTCGGGCCTGTTTTTATCCAAAAAACTTTGCAGAATAACAGCCGCGGCGCTTTCGTCCGGTTTTTGGGGCGATGACTCCCGTGCCATTTTAGAACTAAAAATCTCATTTTCCAAAACCACAGGTTGGCCGATAACACTTTGAAGTTTGGATGCAAAAGCCCGGATCTTGCCGGCAAAACTGTTCTCCTGACCATCAAAACTAACCGGCAGGCCGATGACTATCCGGCCGATCGATTCTTTCAATACAATTTCGGCCAAACGGTCAAAAACAGCTTCGTCATTGACAATTGTAGCAAAAGGCGTGGCGATTTTTAATTCGCCATCTGCCTTGGCCAACCCAATTCTCTTTTCCCCATAATCAACTCCCAAATAATTCATTGCTTTTTATTCTGGCCAATTCTCAAATCATATCATTAAGAAACGATCGTATGCTAATGATAGGATTTTTGTGAGCCTTTCGCTACTATACTTAGAAGTATGATAGTAACATCAATACCGATGCCGCAAAGACTAGAAGCTCCACCACAAAAACCGGGGATGGACGCAGGTAGATATGTTTGAACCAATCCGGGTCGCCGTGTCGTTCGACCGCTTCCCGCCACTCCTCGGGTGCCCAAGAAACAATAAAATTCGCTGATTGCCGGCCGTCCTTTCCGGCAAAAAACTTATATCGATTTTGCGAAAACGGCCAGAGCCACTTTATGCCCCAACCTGTACCAACACTGTCGTGAAGAAAATGCGCCAGCACAGCCGCACCCAAAAAAGTCGCCCAGACAGCTCCCCAAATAATCCAAACCAAAACCACAACCGGCACATACAGCAATGGGTAATGAGTGATAGTTCTATGAACCCCTTGAGTCCGGCCGCCCAGCTTGCCCCGCCTCTGCCACAACTCCACAAAAACATCCGTGTCGGGCAGTAAAGCAAACGCTATACCGGCCAACACAAACCCGCCGGTTAACTCAACACCCAACCACCTGCCAAAAATCATTGAGAGAATAATACCAACTCCAATATCCAAAAACATAGTATGCAAATAGCCTTAACGAATAGGCACGCACGAGTGAAGATGCCCCGCCCCAAGGGGCGGGGCATCTTCACTCCGAGAACCCCTCGGTTCTCGGCGCTCGTCCGCTTGGGGCGGACTCGCTGCTTTCCGCTACGGGGAAACTCCCGTTTCCCCGACCCCCTTCCCCTTTTTCCCCGCATTCACCCCCGCCGCCAGCGGCGGGGTATTCTGCGGGTAAAAATAAATTAACCCTACATTCGCGTTAGCACCGAGACTCCATCTTTAGTTACGGCCACAGTGTGCTCAAAATGCGCCGCTAGACTTTTGTCTTTGGTCTGATAGACAAAGCCGTCCAAGCCCACTTCTACCTCCGGCCGGCCGGCGGCCACCATCGGCTCCACCGCAATCACCATGCCCTCGGCCAGCCTCGGTCCTTCCCCACTCCGGCCAAAGTTGGGCAGATGCGGATCTTCCTGCAGCGCCCGTCCAATGCCGTGACCAGTAAGATCTCGCACCACCGAAAAGCCGGCCGACTCCGCATATTCTTTAATCTCGTGGGCGATACTGCCCCAGTCAACACCGGCTTTTATTCTGCCGACGGCCATGTCCAAAGCTCCTTGGGTAACAAAAATAAGCCGCTTGGCCTCATCAGAGATTTTGCCAATGCCAATCGTCGTGGCTCCATCGGTGTGAAAACCACCATAATAAACGCCCAGATCCAAACTAACGATGTCGCCCTGTTTTAGCATCCTGTCATCCGGCACAGCGTGAACAACCTCATGATTTAACGAAATACACAAACTAGCCGGATAGGCCCTGGCAGACCCGGCCGGACGATAACCCTTAAAAGACGGCCTGCCGTTGTAGCCCAGAATCAGCTTCTCGGCCAAACTATCCAACGACTTCAAACTAACACCCGCCTGCGCCTCTTGAGCCACCTCGTCTAAAACACGCGCCAGGATTTGGCCACCCTGGCGCATAATTTTGATCTCATCCGGTGTTTTGTATGTGATCATAACCGTTGCTAAATGTTTAGCTCTTTCTTGATTCTGGCAAAAACCTCCTCCACCGTGCCCAAACCGTCTACTCTAACCAGCCGACCGGTATCGCGGTAATAATCAATCGCCGGCGCTACACTGCTCTCAAACCAAGCCAATCTGTTCTTGATTGTTTCTTCGGTATCATCGGAGCGCTTTCGCCTAAGCAGGCGCGCCAGAGCTTCTTCTGGGGTGATATCAATCAAAACGGCTCTGATGTCCGTCCAACCCAGCCATTCCAAAGTTTTATCCATTTCTTTAGCTTCATCCAACCGCCGGGGCGTGCCGTCAAAAATTATGTTCTCGCCGCCGCGCAGATTGCTCAACAATTCACTCTGCCACAAAAAAGCCGCCAACCACTCCGGCGGCAAGCCGCCTTCGTCCATAACCTGCTTAACTTTGCGCCCGGCCACATTGTTCCGGCGGGCCAGTTGTCTAAACAAGTCCCCGGTGTAAACATACAAACACGGCTCCAGTTTCTGACGCAAAAACTCGCCCTGGGTACCCTTACCCGAGCCCGATCGCCCTAATAAAATGATTACTCTGGGTGAGAACATGATGATTTTATTGTAACAAAACCATTCCTCAATTGAAACCGACGCCCAGAGATGCTTAAATGACTCTAACTTACAACCCCATTAACATAGCTTATGCCCACCGACAAATTTAAAGAATTATTCGGCCGACTCAACGCCGAGCAGAAAGAAGCCGTCCAAACCATCGCCGGCCCGGTTATGGTTATCGCCGGGCCGGGTACGGGCAAAACACAGATTCTAACTTTAAGGATAGCCCATATTTTGGCCCAAACCGACGCCCAACCCGAAAACATTCTGGCTCTAACTTTTACCGAATCAGCCGCGACCAACATGCGCCGGCGGCTGGTGAGCATTATCGGCACGCCCGGCTATTATGTTAACATTCAGACCTTCCACGGCTTTTGCAACCGCCTGATCAATGATCACCCCGAAAACTTTAGCCGAATAATAGGGGCAAGAAACATAAACCCGGCCAGTCAAATTGGTTTACTAAGAAAGATCATTGAAGAGGCCAAACTAAAACATCTAAAACCTTTTGGAGAAAAATTTTTCTATGTTTCCCAAATCTTAAACTCCATAAAAAAATTAAAAAATGAGGCTATTGATCCTCAAACCTTCAAAAAGATAACTTCAACTCTCGACGCTAAAGAAAAAACCGCGGCCAGACAAAAAGAACTGGGTTTGATCTATGGCCAATACCAAAGCGAGCTCGCCCGGCAAAAACTGTACGATTTTGAAGACATGATACTGGAAACGGTTCTGGCTCTTCAGAAAAACAAAGATTTTCTTCTGGACCTTCAAGAAAAACATCAATATATGTTGGTGGACGAACACCAAGACACCAACGGCGCCCAGAACAAAGCTCTGGAACTTTTGTGCGGCTACGACAAATCCCCCAACCTCTTTGTGGTAGGCGACGACAAACAGGCCATTTTCCGCTTCCAGGGCGCCAGTTTAGAAAATTTTCTCTACTTTAAGAAAAAATATCCCGCCGTAAAACTTATAGAGCTAAAAAACAATTACCGCTCCACTCAAAAAATCCTGGACGCCTCGGCTAGCTTAATAAGCCATAACAGCGCCCTCTTGGGCAGCGGCATTTTAAGATCGCAAACAAAAGCCGCCGGAAAAAGAATAAAGATTTTGTCTTTTGCCGGCGGCGAAGACGAGCACGCTTTTATTGCCCAAAAAATTAAAGAGCTTGTTGAACATGGCGCCTCGCCTCAAGAAATTGCCGTAATCTACCGCGAAAATAAAGACGCTCTACCCTTAGCCGATGTTTTAGCCAGATATGGCTTGCCTTATGCGGTTGAATCGGATGAGAACATACTGCAAGACACCGACATCAAAAAAATAAACTTTTTGATTAAAGCCGTGGCTAATTGGCCGTCAGCCGAGTATTTAACACCGGCTTTGCATCTTGATTTTCTTAACCTAGAGCCGCTGGAAATTTATCACTGGATCAAAACCCAATCGGCCGCGCCGGCAGTAAAAACCGCAATTGAAAAACTGGGCCTATGGAAAAAATTAAGCTACAACCAGCCTTTTCCCAAATTCTTTGAGACCATTATTAAGGATTCCGGCTTTCTAAAAAACATTCTTGGCCAGCCGGATTATCATCTGCGCCTAAAAAAACTCAACGCCCTTTTTGGCGAGATTAAAAACCAGCACTCCGAAAACCCCGACTACCGCCCGTCTGATTATCTAAATTATCTGGATGTCTTAAAAGAGCACAAAGTGCCCCTTCAAACAAAAGCAGTGCCTCAAGAAGACTCGCTCCGCCTGATGACGGCCCACCGGGCCAAGGGGCTGGAATTTGAAACCGTCTTTATAACCGGCGCCTACAACGGCCATTGGGGCAACAAAAGGACAACTGACCTCTTCGGATTAACCACGCTTTTAGACAAAACCGACGCGACAGCGGACAAAAACGAGGACGAGCGGCGATTGTTCTACATGGCCCTAACCCGCGCCAAAGACAATGTCTTTGTAACATACTCCACCCTCTCGGCCGAAGGCCGCGAACAGGTGCCTTGCCAATTTATAAACGAAATCAGGCCCGATCTTAAGGAAGAAACATCCTTACAAACTCCAGTTTTTAAGGATGATGTAAACCTGATTATTCTAAAAGACAAGGGCGCCCCGCCGGTGGACAAAAAAGAATTTGTGAGAGAATTATTTTTAAGACGCGGGCTCTCGCCGACTTCGCTCAATAACTATCTGGCCTGCCCCTGGCAGTTTTTCTATGTCAATTTGCTAAGAATTCCCCAAACCCAAACCCGCCAGCAGATCTACGGCACGGCTAAACACTTCGCCCTGCAAAAATTTTTTGAAGCCAAAAAAACCAATCCCAAAACCAATTTTCAACTGTTGACATCGGCTTTTACCGAGGCACTCAAAAAACAGCCGCTGGCCCCCAACGATCATCAGATCATCCGCCAAAGAGGGCTGGCCAGCTTAAAGACTTATCATGCCTTTTACGCTCCAATTTGGAATTACAACACCATAAACGAATTTAAAATTTCCGGGGTGGATTTTCCCATCGCTAAAAACCAGAATGTCCGCCTGACTGGAAAATTGGATAAGCTGGAGATCCAAGATCTAAGATCTAGGGTCCAAGTGACGGTGGTAGACTACAAAACCAGACTACCCCAAAGCCGCAACTGGATTTTGGGAAAAACCAAAAATTCCAACGGCGATTATTTTAGACAGCTCGTTTTCTATAAACTTCTTTTGGACCTGCTGCCGCGCCAAAAGTTCCAAATGACCGCCGGCGTGATTGATTTTATAGAATCCGACCCGAAGGACAGATTCAAAAAAGAGAGTTTTGAGATAACAAACGCCGACCTATCGGACCTAAAAGACCTAATCTCAAAAACCGCCGATGAGATTCTTAACCTAAAATTCTGGAACGTATTTTGCGCCAAAAAAGATTGTGAGTACTGCAATTTGCGAAGCTTACTACCTACCTCCGATTTGACCCCAAGATCTTGACTAGTTATAGTTTATATGGTTAGATTGAGGAGTTCTTTCAAAATCAACTGAATTAAAACCGAACCCTTTTTGTTTTTTCATTTTTTAGTGATTTAATTTACTAATGGATATCCAACTCGGTTTTTCAACAGGGGCATTGTATAAGTTTTGCACCACAAAGAAAGCCCTGGGTATTTTTAGGAGTCTTGGTTTCTCAATAGTTGAGCTGGGTGTTGTTGGCTTGGAGAGTGTAGCCAAGGGTTGGCTTGATGAGATCACCCCGGAGGATCTAAAGGGATTTGATTATGTTAGCCTACACGCGCCCAAGTTTGATTATGGCGACAACAAAGGAACAAAAGCCATCTTTGCCAAGATTGAGAGGGTAAACAAAATGCGGGAGCTTGAGACGGTGATTTTTCATCCTGATCTTATCACAGACTTGAGTGTATTCCACCGCGCGCCGTTTAAGGTCGCGTTTGAAAATATGGATCGCAGAAAATCGTCTTTCCAGACCCCGGAGGAGCTTAGCCGTGTTGTTATGAAGAGTGAGAACTTTAAAGCGGTTCTTGACGTCAATCACATATACACCAATGACCCGACCATGCAATCTGTTCCTGGTTTCTACAAAGAGCTTGGTGACAGAATTGTTCAGATACATCTTAGCGGCTATACGGAACTCCATGATCCTCTGTATGTTACAAAGCAGACGCAGATTGTTGCCGCTGTTAAAGATTTAACCCACCCGATAATTATTGAAAGCGTCATCTCGCCAGACGAAGTTGAAAAAGAGAGGAGTTATATTTTGCAAACGTTTCGTAGTCTCTAAACTCGTTAAGATCCCGGACATAGAGGGTAGTAAACCGAATCCCAACACTCCGGGGGAATCCGAACACCAATCTTGTTGGATGCGGTCGGAGGTTTTCCTTTGTTTGAAAACAATAATACCCCCGACCAGCCGTCCAACGTTTAACCCCCGCAGCCAAAAGATTATGTGGTCGTTTTTTAAATCAAAACCATTTATAATGTGCCTATGTTATAATTAAATTCAACTTCATGCAGATTCAAAAAACTAAGATTGGCATAATCGGCTTGGGTATGGTGGGCGACAATACCCGCCGCTGGTTTGAGGAAGTAAAAAACTATCGCCGCGGCAAAGATTTATTCTGCTACGATATTGATTCCAAGAAGGGTTTTAACGATGGCATCGGCGTGGCCGATATTATTTTTGTGTGCGTGCCCACGCCGCCCAACCGCGACGGCAGTTGCGACACCTCCATTGTAAAAAAAGCGGTGGCACAGATACCCGACGGCAAAGCCGTGGTTATAAAATCCACCGTGGAGCCGGGCACGGTGGAAGCGCTTCAAAAAAAATATCCGCGCAAGTTCTTTTTGTTTAACCCCGAATTTCTAACTGAATCCCAGGCCTGGTCTGATTTTATTGATCCTGATCGCCAGATTATAGCTCACACCCAAAAATCAAGATCGTTCTCAAGCGATGTTCTGGCTTTGCTACCGGACGCTTTTTTTATTTCTCCCGGCACTAAGAATAAAGACTGCTACGGAAAAATCCGCCTGACTGCTAGCGAAGCTGAAATAGGTAAGTACGCTGGTAATGTTTTTGGCTACATTAAAGTAATTTTTGGCAATATCTTGGCTGATATTGCCCAGGCCCTAGAAACTAAGTTTAAAAAAGAAGGTATAGCCACATTGGTCTCCTATGAAAACATCAAAGAGATGCTGGGGCACGACCACAGAATCGGCGCTTCGTGGTTAAACGTGAACCACGGCAATTACTGCGGCGCCGGCGGCTATTGCCTGCCCAAAGACATGAACGCTTTTATAAGCTTCACGGCCAAACTGATTAAATTTCTAAAGAAAAACCGCGCCGAGCGCGGCTTAATAAAATCTTTGGAGAGCGGACACAAAGTACTCACTTCCATCCGCGACTACAATTCCCAGCTCCTAAAATGGCAGGGTTTGAGCCTAAAACAAGTCAGCGACCACAGCCACAAACTCGCCCTCAAGCCCAAAAAAATCCGAGCCTAAAGTCTAAGTCTGATAATCAATCATAAATTGAATGGTCCCCTGCAGAATGGAACCAAACAATATCTTTTCCAGCGAACTCAAGAATAATCCTGAATTTGTTATCTATACTAAACGACCAAAACTCTCTAAGTCGGCCGTGGAGTTTATGAGTATCCAATCTGGCATCAAAAGGGTCGTTTCTGAAAATTTGCTCTTTTACTTCAGCCAAAATTTTAACCGGCTTGGGCAATTTTTTATATTCCCGCTTAAACTTGGTAGAATAATAAATCTGCATAAAACAGATTTACTTAAGAGTTTTAAGAGATTTCAAAATCTTCCCTCTCCCGGCCCGCAATTCCTCTCGGCTTTCCTCCAGTTCTTCCAGAAGCTTATTTTCCAGCCACATTCTTAAAAGCGCGCGGAAAAATTCACTTTTGGTAGCATAGTGATTTTTTTTCACGCTCTTCTCCACCGCTTGAACCATCTCCTCGGGCAAAGATATATTTACTATATTACGCATGTTTTTATTGGTAAACTGGCTGTAACAAAATATATTACAGATTGTACTCTAATCAACCCGCCAAGTCAAATCCGAACCGCCGACGAAATCAGGTGAGCGACCACAGCCACAAACTTGCCCTCAAACCCAAAAAGATCCGTGACTAACTTTTTGCCAGTTATTGTCATTTTGAATTTTGAACTTTGGATTTTGGACTTCATCTCAATACTCCCTCAATCTCTCTACCCTCTCATGAATACGGATTTTTTCCAGGGCTTTGGCTTCTATTTGGCGAATGCGCTCTCTGGTAACGCCAAACTCGCGGCCAACCTCCTCCAAAGTATGGGTGGCGCCGTCGTCCAATCCAAAGCGCATCTGCAGTATTTTTTGTTCGCGGGGCGCCAAGTCTTTTAAAATTTCCTTAATCTGATCGGCCAGAAGCTGGCGCGCCGCCACCTGCGAAGGCAACAATGTTTTTTCGTCTTCAATCAGCTCGCCCAAGGTGCTGTCTTCGTCGCTGTCGCCCACGGGCGACTCCAGCGAGACCGCCTCCTGGGTAATGCGCTGGATATGCCGCACTTTGGCAATATCCATATCCATTTCCTGGGCAATCTCTTCGGCCAGCGGCTCGCGGCCCAAATCTTGCAGCAGGCGGCGCTTAACTTGAGTGTATTTGGATATGGTTTCTACCATGTGCACCGGGATGCGGATGGTGCGGGCCTGATCGGCCAAGGCCCGAGTTACGGCTTGCCGTATCCACCAAGTGGCGTAGGTAGAAAACTTATAACCCTTGCGGTAATCAAACTTCTCCACCGCTTTGGTAAGCCCAATGTTGCCTTCTTGAATTAAATCCAAAAGCGTAAGTTGGACACTGCGGCCCACATACTTTTTGGCAATGGAAACCACCAGGCGCAAATTGGCCTGGGTTAATTTTTGCCGAGCTTCTTCATCGCCCCGCTCTATGCGCTTGGCCAGCTCAACTTCTTCGTCGCCCCGCAGTAACGCCACCCTACCGATTTCGCGCAGATACATCTGCACAGAATCATGCGTCAAGCCGACTCCGGGCAAGATATTGTCTTTTTTAAGTTTTAACCGTCCCTTAACATCAACCCCCGGCTTTTCGGCTACGGCCAACCGTTCGGGCGCGCTGATCACTTTGATGCTAGCCGACTCCAAATGCCGGTAGAGCTGTTCCAAACCGGCAATGTCTTCTTCTATGTTAGGGAAGGTTTGCAGGATTTCCGATTCGGTAACAAAACCGCGCGTCCGGCCGCGCCGCACCAGATCGGCCAGCTTTTCCGCAGTTACAACTTCGGGTTTGGAACGCGCCTGTTTGGATTTGGCCTTGGACACTCTTTTAACAGGCCTGCCTCGCAAAACCTTGCGAGTCTTACGGCGAGCGGCTGATTTTGCTTTTGTCTTGACTCTTTGCCGGAGCTTAACTGGCGCTCTTTTCTTTTTGGATTTAATTTTTTTGGATTTAGCCATATTCAAATTTCGTTTAAACTTTTAGATAAATTATTAAACTCGGCCAAAAGCAGTTCTAAATTATGCTTGTCGCCGCCAGATTCGGCTTTTTTGATGTCGGCTTGGATTGTTCTAAGCTGATTTTGCAGGTGCTGACGTCTTAGATTGGCGGCCAGCCGGCTAAACTCGGCCTCGGGGTCGGTAACAAATTCTTCCAAGAAATCGCCAGCCAAAACAGCGGCCGAACTCACAACCTCATTTTTTTCTTCTCCATCAACCAAATTTTTAACCGCCGCGGCCAAGTTGGGATATGCAAACAAATTTAACTCCAACTCGCCCACCCGCCGCCTCAAGGCAGGATATTTAATAAGCAAAGCCAAGAGGTACTCCTCTTGCCGCAGTTTAAGAATAACATCGGCTTGGCCCAGATCGCCCGATCCCGTTGGAGACACCACCGGCGCGGCCGCAACTTGGTCGGAGTCAGACGGCGGCGCAACCAACTTTAACTCCGCCAGCACCACATCCTTGCCCACATTCAACCGCTGGGCCACCTCCTGCAGCCAATGATCGCGCTCTAAGGGCGAATAGACGCTTTTTACAAAGGGCAAAACCGCCGCCAAGACAGCCTTCTTGCCCTCAACATTGGACGGGAATTTGGTTACTGATCGGGCTAAAATATATTCAATATACGGCACCGGCTTGGCCACCGCCTCAAGCCAAAGTTTGGGGTTTTCTTTAACCACATCAGCCGTGTCTTTACCCAATGGCACGGCCGCCACCATCACCCTAAAACCATGGCTCAAGGCCGCGCCAATACTCCTTTGCAAAGCGGCATCGCCGGCTTCGTCGGCGTCAAAAGCCAGAAGAAGTTTATCGCAATAACGTTTGATGGTTCTAAAATGATCCAAACTAAAAGCCGTGCCGCACGGAGCCACCGTATTTTCCACTCCGGCCTGATGCGACAAAACCACATCCAAATTACCCTCCACCAAAACACAACTGCCCGACTGCCTCATGGCGGCTCTGGCTTTGTCTAAACCGTAAAGCGCGCGCGACTTATCGTAGAGCGCCGTGTTGGGCGTGTTAATGTATTTGCCGGCCTCGGCGTGGACGGTATGGGCCTGAATTTTATCAAACAATCTCCCCGAAAAACCAATCACCTGACCCTGTACATCGCTGATGGGAAACATAATCCGGTGCCTAAAACGATCGTGATATCCCTTAGACGCGGATTGACGCGGATCTAAACGCGGACTGACGCTGAAATTTTCTGAAGACGCGGACTGACGCTGACCCAAAGGCGGACTGATACTGACATCGCCTGTCTCGCTTTTGATTACTAATCCAGCAGATTCTATTTCCTGATCGGTGTAGCTCTCACCCGCCAAAAAATTACGGAGTGGCTGCCAGCTGTCGGGCGCCCAGCCGATTCTAAAGTTTTTGATTGATTCTGGGCTGACACCCCGATCTTGCAGATACTTTGCCGCCGCTTGGCCAGTAACGGAAACCAATTGCCTTTCAAAAAATCTGGCGGCCAGCTCGCAAATTTCATAAAGATGTTTCTTTTTGGATTGAACTTGCGGATCCTGTCGGCTTAATTTGACCCCGGCTTTGTCGGCCAAAAGGCGCAGAGCGTCGGCAAATTCCAGGCCTTCTATTTTGGAAACAAAAGTAAAAATATCGCCGCCCTGGGCACAGCCAAAACAGTACCACATCTGCCGCGAGGGCGAAACCATAAAGGAGGGCGTTTTTTCGGAATGAAACGGGCACAGCCCCTTCCAGTTGGAGCCGGCTTTGTTCAACTTTAAATAGCCCTGGATCACCTCCAGAACGTCCAAGCGGCTTTTGATCTCCTCAACGGGCGAGAGCACAAGAATCTTGCGAGTGACTAGATAACTTGATTAGTATAACAACAAACAGAAAAAGGGGCAACATCTTTCAAACAAAGTGGATATTTCAAAGTGGATTTAAGCCTAGATTTAAAATCCTATCATTAGCACACGATCGTTTCTTAATGATATGATTTGCCACCCGACCAAGAAGCCTTAGCAAGAAAACGGGCCTAACCATGTCCAGCCTCGAGTGTTCAACACCGAGTCTTGAACATGCGGAGCATGTGCGCCACCGAGTGGTGCACATAAAAAATGTGTGTAATATGGAACAAAGCATTGACCAGCTGGCCTAGACTCTGATACACTACCGGCATGAAGCTATACGAAACATATCTGGCCATCAATCCCGATCTAAACGAGGAACAAGCCCAAGAGCTGGTAAATAAGGTTAGCGGCTGGATGATCCAAAGCGGTTTTACCGTTTCTCCAACCGGCATCAAGCCCAAGGAATGGCTGACCTATCCCATCAAGCACTTCCGTCAAGCTCACACGGCTGTCCTAAACATCTCCAGTGCCGAGGACACAGTTATGCCGCCTGAAATTCTAAATCAATTTAAAAGAGAAGATAATATATTAAGGCATCTTGTTTTAGCCAAATCGGAGGCAGATCTAAAAAGAACCAAGCCTCTGTCGGTAATGGAGCAATTGCGCCGGGCCGAAAGAAAAACGGCGCCGGCCGCCATAGAAAGCCCGCGGGCCACCGGGCCGAAAGCCGAGGAAATGACCCCAGCCGAT
>CAZGLK010000004.1:31054-33827 GCA_964526375.1 uncultured Candidatus Saccharibacteria bacterium
TAAACAAAATCTTCGTCCTGGGCAACTTAACCAGAGACCCCGAAACCCGGGCTTTGCCTTCGGGTCAGAATGTGGTAAATTTTGCCGTGGCCACCAACCGCATCTGGAACGACAAAACCGGCACCCGCCAAACAGACACTCAATTCCACAATGTGGTGGTCTTTGGGAAAATGGCCGACATCTGCAGTAAGTATTTAAACAAGGGCAAGATGGTGCTGGTGGAAGGGCGAATTCAAACCCGAAGCTGGGACGCCCAAGACGGCACCAAAAAATACCGCACCGAAATCGTGGCCGAGGGGATTCAACTGGGCCCGCGGCTGGGTGGGACCGATGGAGCCAGCTTGACGTCAACGCCAGCGGCGGCCGGCAACAAACCGCAAGTTACCAAAGAAACCGAGGACATTCCCGTTATTGAACAAAACACCGAAGAGATAGATGTGTCGGATATACCATTCTAAAGAACTCAAAAGTCAAAATTCAAAAGTCAAAATTTAGGGTTAGAGATTTGAGATCTAAGATTTGAGATGCAAGATCTAAGACTCGAGATGCAAGATTTATATGCCATACAAAACACAAACAACCAGACCAACGCGGCGAGTTGAAACAAAGCAATGTTATTTTTGCACCAACGATGTTGGCGTGATTGATTATAAAGACACGGCCTTGCTGAAAAACTTTTTAGCCCACCAATACAAAATAGCCGCCCGCAAGCGCACCGGCACTTGCGCCAAGCATCAACGCCGCCTGGCCAACGCCATCAAACGCTCCCGCATTGCCGCCTTGCTGCCCTTTACTCAACACCGCCGCTAATTTAGATGCCAACACCCTCGCCGACGGCGGGGGTGTTTTTTCTTTCTAGCACATCTCCCACGATCGTATCAGATGCATATGAAAGAAAAAAGAAAATTGCACCAAGCTTTTAACCCGGTGCAATTTCAAAACTTTTCTCTGTTACGGCCGCATAACCAAAGAATTTACGGTCGCAACGAGTTCCTCAATTCCTCGTTGATGCTCATCTACAACTTTGATAAGCAAATTGACCGCGCCCGCCACTTTCTTTATGTCCGCTTTCACATCCGCAGACGCATCTTCAGTCGCATGACGCCAAAGCACCTCCTTAATTAACCCTTCACAATCTCTTAGCAACGGCTTTAAGTCCTGCATAATATTCACCTCCTAAAAAGAACAAAAAGAACATGCTGTTCAAACCATACCCCCTTGTCCCTTGTCCCTTGTCGCTAGCTTAGATAACCTCCGCCTGTGCGGCGGCTTTTTTAATTTCGGCCACCACCGCGGCCAGCACCTTGGGATTCTCTTTTAAGTAACCGCATGAGGCTGCCACACCCTGCCCCAATTTTTCCTGATTAAACTGAAACCAAGCGCCGGCTTTTTCTACCACATTGTGCCTTACGCCGGTTTGCAAAACATCGGCATAACTGGCAATGCCCTGGTTGTACATAATGTCAAACTCGGCTTGCTTAAAGGGAGAAGCCACTTTGTTTTTTACAACTTTAACCCGGGCGCGGTTGCCTATAATTTGATCTTTGTCTTTAAGCTGGGCAATACGGCGAATATCCAGCCGCACCGATGAAAAAAACTTTAGGGCATTGCCGCCGGGCGTAGTTTCGGGGTTGCCAAACATCACTCCCAGCTTCATTCTAATTTGATTAGTGAAGATAACCGTTGTGCCTGATTTGGCCGCCAAATTGGTTATTTTGCGAAGCGCTTTGGACAGTAACCTCGCCTGCAAGCCCATCTGTATATCGCCCATTTCACCCTCAATTTCGGCTTGTGGTGTTAAAGCCGCCACCGAATCTATCACTACCACATCCACGCCGCCCGACCTTACCAGCGCCTCCACAATATCCAAGGCCTGCTCGCCGTTATCGGGCTGGGAAATAAGCAAGTCATCTATTCTAACGCCTATTTTTTTGGCATATTCCGGATCCAGCGCGTGCTCGGCGTCAACAAAAGCGGCCAGCCCGCCGCGCTTTTGGGCTTCGGCCACAACATGCAAAGTTAAAGTGGTTTTGCCCGAACTTTCCGGCCCGTATATTTCCACAATCCGGCCCTTGGGTATGCCACCTACGCCCAAAGCCAAATCCAGCGACAAAGACCCGGTGGGTATGGCATCCACATCAACCCGCGGGGCCTCGCCCAAACGCATTATGGAACCTTCGCCGAATCGTTCCTTTATTTCTTTAACCGCTTCCTCCACAATCTTGATTTTGGGATTGGATTTTTCTTCGGCTGGTTTTTCTTTTTTGACCATCATACCTTTTCCATAATTATACGAGGCCTTTGAAATTTACGCAAATTAAAAGGCCGGTCAAGATTTGTCTTGATCGGCCCCGCGTTAGCAAATAGACTTTTGGGCTCACCTCCTAAGCGCCGCCCAGCCGTAGGCGGGCAACCTTTTAAAAGAAACCCAGACCCTGCCGGCCAGCCGTGCGATCCCACCGAAAATGTTCCTGGCCACCACATGGGGCCGCAGTATGCAAGCCAGCAAACCAAATATAACCACACAGATGCCAAGGGCAACCACCCACCTCCACCCCAACACATCATGATCCCTGAAATACGAAACTGGATCATCCTCCTTAAAATACTTGTCGTAAGCAATCTGATCAGCCAACGCAATTCACCTCCTTCAAAAGAGCTAAAAGAACCGAGTGCACTTCTTAATATAATAATTAGCGCCAAAACAAGATAGCGTCAAGGGGTATAGGTTACTCTTCGAATCAGCTTGGCTTCTTTGCCAAAACGACTGACC
>CAZGLK010000005.1:0-30130 GCA_964526375.1 uncultured Candidatus Saccharibacteria bacterium
AAAGTACCTTAAACAATACGGGGTAAAGTTACCAAAGCTTTATAATTCAAAAAGAAAATTTACGAAGGACGCCCTCGTGCTTGTGTATCTTACGTACGATTATCCAAAAACAAGAAGGGTTTCCAAAGAAGAATTAACAAAATTCATCAGAAGCTACTACCCAGCCACAAACGACGTTCAGCAGGCGAGACACTTGGGGGCGCAAGCCGGCTGGTGGATAGTGGCTGGCGGTAGAGACAATATTGTTTTGGGCATTAAAAGGGGCTCGTACCAACTCTACACTCTCGAACAGCCATATCCGGGATTCAAAAAAGGTCACAGAATAGCGGAGACCGAAAACTGGGAAGAAATAAAAGGAAAATACAACTATCGTTGCGCAACTTGCGGTTCGCAGGAGAACAAGCCCCATTTACATTGGCCGGCCGCAAAAACAATTCTGCAAAAAGCGCATAAGGACCCAAACAAACCATTGATCGCCGGCAATATAATTCCTCAATGCCAAAAGTGTAACAGAGGAGATAGGAATAGGTGGGTCTATGACGAGAAAGGAAGGGTCATTAAAATTGCCAATCCGCAAGTTATTAAAATGTGCGATAAGGAAATTAGGAAAATGGTTTACGTGATTTTATACAATGAATTTGGTGGAAAGAACCCAAAATCTATAAAATCATTTTATGAAAAATAGCGAATTTATAAATAAAATCATCTGCGTTGATACTCTGGAATTACTTCCTAAATTAGAAAGCAATTCTATTGACGTTGTTTTAACCGATCCCCCGTATTTTCTGGATAAGTTGGATAACAACTGGGACTACGAAAAAGTTTCGAGCGACAGCAATCAGTACATAATAAAATCTCTCCCCGCCGGGATGAAATTTGATAGAGAACAAGGAAAAAGATTCTACAACTGGTACTTTGACATCGCCAAAGAAATTTTTAGAATACTAAAGCCGGGCGGATTTTTCTTTTCCTTCTCTAGCCCACGACTCTATCACCGAATGGCTTCTGCAATAGATGATGCGGGTTTTGAAATTAGAGATGCGTTTATGTGGCTTTATACCCAAAATCAAGCCAAGGCGATGGGCATAGATCACTTTATTAAGAAAATGGATGTTGATGAGGAAACGAAAAATGAGATCAAGACAAGACTCAACGGCTGGAAAACCCCGCAAATTAAATCCTGTTTTGAGCCAATAGCGATGGCGCAAAAACCGGCTGACAAAACTTACCTCAACAATATGTTAAAATATGAAGTGGGGCTGATGAACACGAACGTAAAAATCGGAAACAATATGTATCCGGCCAACGTATTCACCGTTGACAGCATCAATGAGCTTATTGATAAAACTTTTCTGCTGCCCAAGCCAACCAAAAGGGAAAAAGGAGAATACAACGACCACAAAACGGTTAAACCGCTGGCCGTTTGCGAATATTTAATTAAATTGTCTGCCTTCTCGAAGGACGCGGTTATACTTGACCCTTTTGTGGGAAGCGGGACAACGGCAGTGGCCGCAAAAAAACTTGGCAAAAACTACATTGGCATAGATTCAAACGAAAAATATGTAAAAATTGCCGAGAAGCGGTTGAAAGAAACAGCAAGGGAAACGGAATCCTCCTTGTTCACAAACCAGAATGGAGAGCAAAGGAACGCCCAGTTGGAACTGCGAGTGATGTAGGAATAATTTTCTGCTGATGAGTTCACCGAATATTTTCAAACAGACACTGCAATCACCGAATTTCGTAATTACCCAATTACTTAGTTACTAATTACTATGGCCATTACCTGGCAAGCTTATGAATACCAACAACCCGAGCGGCATCCGCATTGGTTTGCGGCGCTGTGGATTTTTGCTTTGGCCCTGGCCGCGGTGGCCGTAATCTTAAAGAGTTATCTTTTGGCCGTGTTTCTGGTTCTATCCGCCGGGGTGATTAACATTTTTGCCCTAAAGCCGCCCGCCGAATTTGCTTTTAGCTTGGACAGCGAGAATCTAACCATTGGCAATAAAATCCACCCCCTTAAAGAATTCACCTCTTTCTGGATTTTTGAGCGCGCCGATGGTAACATTTTGAGTCTAGAAGGCAAGCACTTTCTTAACGCCCATCTGCACATTCCCCTGGCCGATATCAATCCCCAAGAGGTGCGAGAACTCCTGGCGGCTAATCTAGCAGAAACGGAACACGAAGAATCACTCTTGGACCTTATAGCCGAGAGATTGAAACTTTAGACAACCAACCAAGAGTAGCTCTTTGAAAACGCCTTGCTGTTTCGGACAACAGCTGATAAGATTTAGTATATAGTCTCTATCCCAAATAAAAAATGCGCAAAACACCGCACCATAGAAAAGGTGCCCATAAAAAGGCGGAAAAACTGCGAGCGGGGGGTAAATCCTATAGAGAAATCAAAACACTGCTCGGCGTTCCCAAGAGTACATTGTCCAATTGGTTGAGCAAAAAATACCCTTTCGCCTTCACTAGAGAAGAACAACTGAAACATCTCTCTAAAATAAGACCTTTAGCGATAGCGCAAAAGAAGAGAGAACAAGACATACTGGCAAATAAATTGAGCAGAAAAGTAACTCTAGAGATCAAAACATATCCCCTGGACAACATTGGGTTTTACAAAACAGTGCTTGCAGCTTTGTATTGGGCGGAAGGTGCCAAACACAAGGGAGTAAGCGGCTTAAAATTCGCAAACACGGATCCACGCCTGGCTCTATTTTACATATCACTGCTTAGAAAGTGTTACCCAACAAACCCGTCTAAGTTCAGGGTGAGATTACATCTACATCATTACCACAAACCTAAGGCGGCAATAAAATTCTGGTCTGAGCTGCTTACGATACCAACCGCCCAGTTCGGGAAGATCTACATCAAAAAAAGGAGTAAAACCAAGCGCTTTAGGAAAAATTTTAACGGCATCTGCTTCATTGCGTATTTAGACAGCAACATTAGAAAGGAGCTTTTAGAGATAATACACCAAATACAGACAACGACTTCGGCGGTCCCCGTAGCTCAGCGGATAGAGCGCTTCCCTGCGGAGGAAGAGGTCACAGGTTCAATTCCTGTCGGGGACGCAAAATTTTTAGTTTAGTTTAGAATGATCCACAGTAGAGGCCTGACCTGTCACCAAATTTGCATAGAATAACTGCGGAGCAGGTGCAAATTTTAATTCAAGGTTCGAATCCTGACAGGGGCACCAACTGCAAAATTTGATTCCCGCTATTCTCCATGCTACGCTTTCCAATATGACTCCCATAACTATACCCCGAGAGCTTTCTCGGCAGGGCGATCTCGTGATAATCCCTCGAACAGAATACGAGGAGTTTTCACAATGGAAAGAAACAATAAAATCATCCAAGACCTACATCCCCACCGTGGCCGAGAAACGAATCCTTAAGAAAGCCCGCGAGGACTACAAAAAAGGAAAGTATATGAGTTTTTATGAACTCAAGCAAAAATTGGGAATTAAAAAATGAACTACCGCACCGCAAGCGGTGCGGTAGTTCATTGATGGCTGTTGTGGGGAATAATCAATCTAAAGAAAATTGCCGCTCCGTACTTCGTCCATCCTCCGCTCAAAGCTACGGAACGGAGTGGCGCAGCAAGGCTTCGTAGGGCAAGGCAAACCCCAGCAGTAGTCCCGCTTAGCGGGACACTACGGGGCAGGCTTGACACTTTATATTTTTAAGCATATCTTAGGATTATGGTACCCACTACGACACCAAGCATTGAAACCACAAGAGACTTTATCCTTATTAAGATTCCCAGAAGGATGTTCTCCGAAGATATCCGGCGTGAAAAACTTTCCAGCTTGGAAAGTGGCCTCGCACAATCTCTACGGGAAGCAAAACAAGGCACGCTGTACGGGCCTTTTTCCAATGCTAAAGATTTTCTCCGCGCTCTGAAAAAGCCAAGAAGATGAAAGCCTCCTTTACCCCGCATTTTCAGAGGAACTATCAAAAACTGCCGAAAGAAATTCGGGTTGCCTTTAATAAACAGCTTGTTCTCCTTTTACAAAATCTGCGCCACCCATCTCTACGGACAAAGAAATACGACGAAGGGCGGGATTTGTGGCAAGCGAGAGTCACGGGCAGTTATCGTTGCTATTTTGAGATAAAAGACAACCAGTATACTTTTCATGAGATACGAGTCCACGAGGATTAGAAAACCCACCACCTAGGAAGGGTCGGCACCTCATCTGCCGCGGCGCACCGCACCACAATCAAAACGACGAGACCCAAATATCGTTCGTCCAGCGCACGGCTTCGGCGGTGCCGCTCATGCCGCCCGTCAGCCAGAGGCGGTTTTTAAATTCGGCAACGGCGTGGTCTTCGCGGCCAGTCCACGGACCATCCAATTCGGCTTTTTGCCATAAAACGCCGTCGCTGGAATACCACGATTCGTTTGAACCTCGGTCTAAAACCGTATCCCAGCCGCCAATAATCCATAAGAGGCCGCGGTGAGCAATCATAATGTGCCCATGCTGATGGCCAAAAACAGAATCAGCGCTCACCAGCAACCAATTTTTTCCGTCTTCAGAAACCCACTCGTCCGAAAACCCTTTGCCACCCACAGCCACACCGCCGCTCAACCACAATTTGCCGTTAAATACTTCTAGATCATGGTCGTAGCGAGGCGCAAAAGGAGGAACAGGCTCCTGCACCCAGTTGATGCCGTCGGCCGAAGACCAAACATCATTTTTGGCCTCGCGTTTGTCAAAATGGACTCCGCCTATTAACCACAACCGATCATTAAATACAACCACAACCTGCCCTTCCCGTCCCGGCCATTCGGCCTGCTCAACCACTCTTTTCCAACGAACTGCGTCTTTGGAAGTCCAAATATCATTCCTGTAACCACCCTCGGGCGCCCAACCGCCCAGCATAAATAGGGCATCTTTAAACTGAACCACAGAGAGCGAACGCCGACCAGGCCAAGGCGTGGGGCCAGCCAGTTTCCAGTCACAGCCGTTGCGCGATACCCATATGTCGTTAAAGTGCGGGGCCTCCCAATAGCGCACATTGAGTCCGCGGCTTACGGCATTGCCGTCCAGCCCGCCCATCAGCCATAGCTTGCCGTCAAAGGCGAACATGGCGTGGGCATCGCGCGCCGGCCAAGCGGCCTCTTTTACCTTTTCATCCCAAGCCAATATTTGCGGCGAAGACGAGGCGGTAATTTCAACCGGCCCCACACATTCCACCACCGAGGGTTCGTCCGGTTTGATTCTGGATGAATAAAAATAATACAAACCACCAAAGACGGTGAGGATAACCAGTGCCGTTACTATTATGTTTTTTGACGGACCTTCGCTAGAAGTTTCAGGCATTGCTATCACTCTAACACAAGACGCGGTCAATTGCCGCCCCTGCCAAAGCGCGTTATTCTCAAGATATGCTTTTACCCGATCAACTTAATCAACCCCTAGAAACCCAGGCCGGTATCGGCCCGCGAGTCTGGCCGCGGCTGCAGCGCTTGGGCATCAAACGGCTTGGAGATTTTCTAACTCACCTGCCCTTCCGTTATGAGGATTTTTCCAACATCAAAAAAATAGCCGATCTTACCGCCGGCGAAAAAACTACCATCACGGCCAAAATTTTGAACACCGGCAACAAACGCACTTGGAAACGGAAAATGAACATAACCGAAGCCCTATTGGAAGACCAAACAGCACCCATCCGCGCCGTCTGGTTTAACCAGCCGTATTTAACCCAAACCCTCAAAAAGGGGCTGTGGATTAATATCTCGGGCAAGGTTTCGCTGGATAACATGGGACTTTATTTTTCTAATCCCGTGTTTGAGGTGCTGGGGTCGGAAGTTTCCGAACGCGAGACTCTGCATACCGCCGGCGTGGTGCCGATCTACCCCGAAACCGAGGGTTTAACTTCACGCTGGTTGAGGTTAAAAATAAAAGGCCTGTTGGACAACCTGCCACCGCTGGCCGATTTTTTGCCGCCGTTGATAATCAAGGAGTTCCGCTTAATATCTCTAGACCAAGCCCTGCGCCAAGTTCATTTTCCCAAAAACCCAAAAGAGTCCACCGAGGCCAAAAGGCGGCTGTCGTTTCAAGACATATTCCTGCTTCAACTTTATGCGCACAACGAACGGCAAAAAATAAAATCCAAGTCGGCCGCGGCCTTACCGATTGATCTTGCGCTTATAAAAAGATTTATCGCCAGCCTGCCGTTTCAGCTCACCAACTCCCAAAAACTGGCCGCCTGGCAGATTCTAAAGGATTTGGAACAAAATTCCCCCATGAATCGCATTTTAATAGGCGAGGTCGGCTCGGGCAAAACCGTGGTGGCGGCCATAGCCGCGCTAAACACCGCCTCGCAAGGTTATCAAACGGCTTTTCTGGCGCCTACGGAAATTTTGGCCCAACAGCATTTTAAGACCATCAGCCGGCTATTCGCCAATCAGCCCATTGACGTCGCCCTGTTAACATCTTCCCAAGCCGAATTAGGACACCACCAAGATCACCCTCCAATTTCCAAAAAAGAACTGACCAAAAAAATCGCCGAGGGACAAATTCACATTGTGATCGGCACTCACGCTCTGATTCAAAAAGAAGTGCGGTTCGGAAAATTGGGGCTGGTGATAGTGGATGAACAACACCGCTTTGGCGTGGACCAACGAGCCGCCCTACTACGCGACCACATACGCGATCCGAACAATCCGAATATATCCGAATCACCCAAACAAAAGCCGCCAGAAAAAATAGTAGAAAAAGAATTGTCCTACAGACTAACTGGCTTATTTTTTCAAATACAAGACAGACAGGGGAGATTCTGTCGTGAGAAGCAATACGCAGACGCTCTGGCGGAAAAGCTCGCCGCAAACAATATCAGATTTCAACGCGAAGTGCCCATAGAAATAGCGGGTATAAGATCAAACATAATTGACTTTATAGTAGAGGATAAAATTATAATTGAGCTCAAGACCAAATCCTTTCTCGACAAGAATGACTACTATCAGGTAGCTCGTTATCTTGAAAGCGCAAACAGAGAACTAGGCCTGTTGGTCAACTTCAGACAAAGTCACCTAAAACCAAAACGCATTCTCAACCCCAAAGTGACTAGTCAAAATCAATTCGGAACATTCGGGTCACGTTCGGGTCGTTCGGATCGGTTCATACCACATCTATTAAGCCTATCAGCCACCCCCATTCCCCGCACTCTGGCTTTAACCTTATACGGCGATTTGGATCTTTCCACGCTTAGGGAACTGCCCCAAGGGCGCAAAAAAATAATCACCAAAATTGTGGCGCCGGCCAACCGCGAAAGGGCCTATGAGTTTATTGAAAAGCAGATTAAAATGGGCCGGCAGGCGTTTGTGATATGCCCGTTGATAGAAGAATCTCAAGCGCTGATAATGAACGAGGTTAAAGCCGCGACAAAAGAGTATGAAAAATTATCCAAAGAAATATTCCCACACTTAAAAATCGGCCTTTTGCACGGCCGAATGAAATCTAAAGACAAAGAGAAAGTCATGAAAGAATTTAAGGACGGTGAGTTAGATGTTGTGGTCTCCACTTCGGTGGTGGAAGTGGGCATAGATGTGCCCAATGCCAGCGTGATGATGATAGAAGGCGCCGACAGGTTCGGCCTGTCGCAATTGCACCAGTTTAGAGGTCGCGTCGGCCGCGCCGAGCACCAAAGCTACTGCTTTTTGTTTACCGAAGCCGAGGGTAGAACCGCAAATTCGCGCCTCAAGGCCTTGGCGGAAAATGAGGATGGTTTTAAGCTGGCCGAAAGAGACTTGCAACTGCGCGGCCCCGGCCAATTTTTCGGCACGGCCCAATCCGGCCTACCGGACTTAGCCATGGCTTCGCTAAAAGACACAGAGCTGATTGAAGAAGTCCAGCAGGCCGTGGGAATGTTTTTTGAGAAAGCCGCTCTGGACGACTACCCCCTGCTAAAAGAGAAGCTGGCCAACTTTACAAAAGAGATTCACTGGGAATAAAAAATCAGCATTCAAATTCCTCCCTCGGTTTCCCGCTTTGTTTGATAATATTAGGACTTAAGTGTTTAATCCTTTCCCCTCCTAGAATAGGAGGGGTGGGGGTGGTAGACGTGCAAAGAAATGTGCTTTTGTTGTATGGCACAGCCTACCCCTCCTAACCTCCCCTATACTAGGGGAGGAACTAAAGTGCGTAAGTCCTAAATGTATTGGATAACAAAAATTGTTACAGTAAGTAAAAGAAGACGAGTCAAAATCTCGTATTCTAATTTTAGATGTATCCGGATCGCTAAAATATTCTCCAATCAGATCTCTCATATTCTCTCTCACCTCCTTGTCCGTTTTGCCTTGGGTGGCAATACTCAAAATAGGACATTCGGCTACAAACCATCTGCCCTCTTTGGCTATAAACACCGGGAAGGGAAAGTGAATATACTCTCGCATATATCTTGATTATATATCTTTCTCGCTCTCGGTCAACTCATTCGATGTTTATCGAGATAGATACTTCAATATAAATATAAGTCCCTGCCAGATACCATCAACAACCATTGTTAACAATTCTGATACGATCGTCTTAAGGTTGTTAACAATCACTCAAAAAATACACATAACAAAAAACCTGCCGTGTTGTTTCAACATGGCAGGCTGGTACTGTGCAACACTCGGTGTTGCACAGTTGCACAAAACAGGAGGGTCTATTTCTCATTGTAACTATAGGAAGCATCCTCTTCTTGCCTAAATGTCCGCACAAAACATTCTACTGTTTTGATGTTAGGAAATAGGTCTCTTGTTGCTCCTACAAGCCAGCGCGCCAATCGGCTTTTAACTTCAAAGGTACGCTCGGGAACAAAAAAGAGTCCCTCCACAAAAATAACAACCTCCTCACCTAAACCGGTTTTCATGCGATCCGGCGGAAAGAAAACACTGACATTGTCTGGGGTGAGATGTAACTCTCTTATCTCAACTAAAACACTCGTGAGCCGGAAACAGTACCTCTCAAATGTGTCCTGACCAACATCATCAGGCACTCCGTAAACCATGATGACTGGCATAAAAACCTCCTTGTAAAAGAACTAAAAGTAACAATTAACTACTCACTACTCACTACCAACTATAACCTCCTACTCTTAGGCGTTGCCCAAAAACCCATATACTTTCCTAGCATAAGTCGGGTTTGGGCGTCAAGGGCGGGGATGGAGCCAAAAACTATGGTGGTGAAAGGCACCAGCAGCCACTGCAGAACCATCCAAACATACTTGTAACGGCCGTAACGCGGTGGTTTGGGCGGCAGAGTATTTATGGAAATCACCGCCGAAGAGATCAAGCCCACCATGGCCAAGGTCATTATAACACGGGTGATGCGCGGCAGATTGTACGAAAGCACCGTCACATTAAAAGCGGTGCCGCCCAAAATTACCGGCAGCCAGCCCATCAAAAAAATTATCAAGGCGTTGGTGGCCCAGGAATAATAACCCTCCACCAAATTAAAGCTGTGGCGCAATTTTTTGGCCAGAGGGACTTTTCTATTTTTTAAAAAAGCAAAAAGAACATAGACCAGATTCTCCGCGCCCCAAGCCCAGCGGCGCTGCTGCTTGTAGAGAGCTTTCATGCTGGTCCAAAAAGTTTTGTCCACTGCCGCGTCCATGTAAACCGGGGCGTAGAGCGAGACTGTTTCGTACTGGCCATTATAAAAATTGTAGCACTGCCAAAAAATCCGCGAATCCTCCGAAACAATGTTGGTTTGCCAAAAACCAATTTCCGCCAAAGTCTTAAAACTCATGGAGTGGCTGGAAAAAGTAACTTGCCGTTCCGGCCGCTCCTGCTGCATGGTCAGCCAAAAAGATGAAGAGAACGAAACCACCCGCGCCAAAGCCGGCGCTTCCCAAATATTGTTGGTGAAAAAAGGAATCGGCTGGAACGAGGCTCGGGCAGGATTAGGATGGGTAATAAAGCGGTAGGTTAACAAGGCAAAATACTGCGGCCAGGCATTGGTATCAATATCAAAAACCGAGACTATTATTTTTTCGTACGGCAGATTGAGCGGGTCAATTAATTCCTCTTTAGCTCTTTTAGCCGCCCAGGTTTCGTTGGAACCCTTGCCGGCCAGCTCGCCGGGAATGCCTTGAGGGTGGGCTGTAACCAAAAACTTAAAAAACTCGCGGCCGAACTTTTCTCTTAAAACCTCGGCGGCCTTTCGGGGTCCTTCACCACCCCTCTCCTCCAGCGCCAGCACCACAATCATTTTCTGCTTGTCGTATTTTGAATTAGCCAAGGCCTGAAAAGTTGGCAGCACCACCTCCAATGGCTCCTTATACATAGGCAAGATTATTAAGTGCCAATATTCCTCCCACTCGGCGCGTTCCTTGAGTTTAGCCCACCAGTCAACTTTTAAGTTCTGGCTCATGCGCTTGTAACCCGAGCGCAAATGGAACGAAAGAAAAACAACCTTAACCAGCCAGTAAACATCAAAAAGAATAATAAAAATCGCCACCCAGACTGGTTTAAAAATGGATAGCGCAATTAAAACGGCCAGCGTTGACCAAGCCAAAACGCCGGGCATAATTTCCAAGGCTCGATAAATTATTCTATCTTTTGTATTTTCAATTTCTGTGGCTCGGCCAACGCGCAAATACCATTTCTCCATAAATAAACGCGGACTAACGCGGATTTATACGCGGATTCACACGGATAATATACGCAGACTCACGCAGGATAAGCAATGAGACGACATCAAGGAGTATAGCAAACTTGATTAAAATGTAAAAAACAGGTAAAAATAAACTAGTGGCTTGTCCTGCGAATCCCCCAGCTGGCGGAGAAGTAGGGCCTCATCGTCTATCGGTTAGGACACTGCTCTTTCAAGCTTGGAATCGGGGTCCGACTCCCCGTGAGGCCGCATTAAACCAAGGTCTGACCTTGCGGCAAGGTCAGACCTTTATAAACGCATGAAGATTCTGGCCATAGAAACCAGCTGCGACGATACCGGGCTGGCACTGATTGAAACCGACAACAATGGCCGAATAAAAATTCTGGCCAATTTGGTGTCTTCGCAAATAAAAACCCATCGCCCCTGGGGCGGCGTGGTGCCCAACTTGGCCAAACGCGAACACCAGAAAGCCCTGCCCCTTCTTTTCTCTAAGCTACAAGTTCCAAGCTCCAAACTCCAAGATTCAGACCTGATTGCAGTTACTAACGGGCCGGGGTTGGCGCCTTGTTTGTGGACTGGCATAAATTTTGCGCAGGATTTGGCTAAAAAATTAAATAGGCCGCTGGTGGGGATCAATCATCTTAAGGGACACATCTTTTTGGCTCTTTTAGAGCCAAGAATTTCTAATTTCCAATTTCTAATTTCTAAAAAACCCCTACGCCCTAAACCCCAAACCCTAAACCCTTTAAAATATCCCTTGCTGTCGCTCATAGTCAGTGGTGGGCACACGCAACTGGTCTACTCAAAAAAACTAGGACATTATCAAATCATCGGCGAGACCAGAGATGATGCGGCCGGTGAAGCGTTTGATAAGGTGGCCAAATTGCTGGGCTTGAGCTACCCAGGCGGCCCGGAAATATCGAGGCTGGCCGAGAAAGGCAATCCGACCAGATTTGATCTGCCGCGGCCTATGATTAACTCCCCAGATTTTGACTTTTCTTTTTCCGGATTAAAAACGGCAGTGCTGTATTTAATCAAGGGGCTTTACCCCAAGGGTAACCCTTTGCGGCTCACAGTTAAAAACAAAGCCGATCTGGCCGCCTCGTTTGAACAAGCGGTAGTGGATGTTTTGATTGCAAAAACCATCCTAGCCGCTAGAAAGCTAAACCCTAAGACGCTAGTCCTGGGCGGCGGCGTAGCCGCCAACAAAAAACTCCGCCGAGAACTAAAATCGGCTGTCAGAAAAAACTTGTCGCGTGTCACCTGTCTCTTGTCGCCTATCTCCTTAACCGGCGACAACGCCCTTATGATCGCCCTAGCTGCTTATGCTGAAAGAGAAATCCTTAAACCTCTCAAAAACCCAGCCGACCTGATTGCCCAACCCAACTTGCGTCTGGCTTAGAAGAAACCTGTTTTAGAGACTAAGTCTCTAAACTCCAAACGGATCGCCTTTTAAAAATTCTACTACTGGGATAAAAAGCCCCGTGCTTTTTTGGCACGGGGCAGTCGGGCTAGGCGACGATAGTCACAGCGGGATATTGACCCGACGATCCCCACCTATAAGGAACGAAGTTGAAGCCGGATAATCCCAAGATCATCCCTGTAAAAAAGAAGAAATCCCCCTCCGTCTTGATTCCTTCAACAAAAATTTTATTATCATTGCCAAACTGCGTACGGAGTGGCTCGAGATTCCTTGAAATCACTAGACTGTAGGCGTCAGGATCCCAAGCAATCACATCCCCGACCTTAAGTACGGTAACAACTCCATCGGCATCAACCAACTTGATGGTATGAATCAGATTGTGGGTAGCAGGAATAGGAGTTTGGAACACTTTTTACTCACCTCCTTTATCAAAGAATGAAAACAAATATAAGTATGAATAATTGGGATTAAAAAGTCAAGTGCCGCCTCTTTCGCAATTGTGATAAGCTAGACTTTATGAGCGATTTAGACAAACCCTACAATCCCAAAGAACACGAAGACAAGATTTACAAAATCTGGGAAGACTCGGGCTACTTTAATCCCGACCGCCTACCGGCGGTCGGCGCTGATTCACGCGGAGACGAGGGCGGATCAACGCGGAAGCAATCCCCCAAAAGCTCCAAGCTCCCTGCCTGCGCCGAGGATTCGGCGGGCAGGCAAGTTCCAAGTTCCAAGTTCCAAGTTCCAAGATTTTGCATCACCATGGCCCCGCCCAATGTAACGGGTTCTTTGCATATGGGCCACGCTTTGGAATACACCCTGTCCGACATACTCATACGATTCAAGAGGATGCAGGGCTTTGAAACCCTGTGGCTGCCGGGCACGGATCATGCCGGCATCGCCACCCAGAATGTGGTGGAAAAGGAGCTAAAGAAACAGGGTCTAAGCAGGCACGATTTAGGCCGGGAAAAGTTTTTGGAGAAGGTTTGGGAATGGAAAGAAAAATACGGCGGCGTGATTGTAGATCAGTTAAAAAAGCTGGGTGTGTCGGCCGATTGGTCGCGAGCCAGATTTACTATGGATCCGGAATACCAGGAAGCTGTAAAAGCAGCCTTTGTGCATTACTACGAAAAGGGTTGGATTTACCAAGGAGAACGAACAGTTAATTGGTGCCCGCGGTGCGCCACCAGTCTGTCGGATCTGGAAGTTGAATACAAAGAAGAAGACGCCGAATGGTACGAAATAAAATACGGGCCGCTGGTGATCGGCACCGTGCGGCCCGAAACAAAACTGGGTGATACTGCCATTGCAGTAAATCCCCAAGACCCGCGCTACAAAAAATATATTGGTAAGGAACTGGAGATTGAGACCGTACTGGGGCCGGCCAAGATGAAAGTTATTGCCGATCCCGAGGTGGATATGGATTTTGGTACAGGCGCCATGAAGGTAACTCCGGCTCACGACTTGCACGACTTTGAGCTGGCCGAAAAACACAATCTTGAGAAAAAACAGGTTATTGGGCCAGACGGTAAAATGACAGGCCTGGCCGGAAAGTATGCCGGACTTACCGCCAAAGAAGCGCGCAAACAAATCGTGCAGGACCTTGAAACTAAAGGGCTTTTGGTAAGCCGCAAGTCCTACCAGCACCGGGTGGCAGTGTGCTACCGCTGCGGCAGTGTACTTGAGCCGATTCTTTCTAAACAATGGTTCCTAAAAATGAAGGAGCTGGCCCAAACCGCGTCAAAGGCGGTTAAAAACGGAGGGGTCAAATTTCATCCGGAAAATTTTGCCAAGACATATTTTGACTGGCTGGACAACATTCGCGACTGGTGTATTTCGCGCCAGATTTGGTGGGGGCACCAGCTTCCTGTTTTTTACTGCAGTAAAAAACAGGAAGGAAGTTCCAAGTTCCAAGTTCCAAGTTCCAAGAACAGAGGACTAATTACAGAAGAAAAGCCATCAAGGTGTCCGTCGTGTGGAGACTGTGAAATGGAGCAAGCGACCGATGTCTTGGACACCTGGTTTTCTTCAGCTCTGTGGCCATTTGCCACTCTAGGCTGGCCCATCGCTTGCGCTCAAAGTCAAAAGTCAAAAGTCAAAAGTCAAAAGTTTGGTGAGCCGGAAAACAGCTCTGATCTAGAGAGATTTTATCCAACCAATTTAATAACCAACGATCGCGGCATAATAAACCTGTGGGACGCGCGCATGATTTTTTCCGGCTTGGAATTTATGGGCCAAGCGCCGTTCAAAGATATTATTGTCCATGCCACCGTTCTTACTAAGGATGGAAAAAGAATGTCTAAATCTTTGGGCACGGGCATTGATCCGCTGGAACTGATTGGCCAACACGGCGCCGACGCCGTGAGGTTTGCGCTCGTTTGGCAATCCATGGGCGGGCAGGACATTCGCTGGCAACAAGAAGCCGTGGTGGCCGGGAAAAAGTTTTTGAATAAAATATGGAATGCCGGCCGCTTCGTCCTGGGACGAAGCGGAATTACCAATTACCAATTACCAATTACCAAAAAACCGGCTGCGGACAATTCAGTCAACAGAAACATCCTGAATGCTTTTGAAACAACCAAAACCGAAGTTGCCAGACTAATTGAATCCTATGAATTCGGGCCGGCGTTGCATTTGCTTTACGACTTTTTCTGGCATGAATTTTGCGACAAATACATTGAGGAGGCCAAGAAACTGGACAATGATGAGACAAATCAGACGCTGATATTGATTCTAGTCGGTTCGCTCAAGCTCCTCCACCCCTTTATCCCCTTCATTACCGAAGCGTTGTGGGGTAAAATATCTACAAGTGATAAAAAGTTGCTCGTAGTAGAACAGTGGTAAATAGCGACACCAATACACGAATGCACCCGAATGACACTAATAAAAATTCGTAAATTAGTGTGCATTCGTAATTAGTGTCGCTGGTTATGTCTCTTGGCTTCATCGCACTCGGCACTCTGCCGAGCTTAATCTGGCTCTCCATATATTTGCGCGAGGATGAACACCCCGAGCCCAACCGTTTTATTCTAAAAACATTTTTTTTGGGCGCGCTTTTCGCGCCCATCGCCGCCGGCATTGAGTTTTTAAGCATCAGTTTAGTAAGAAATCTGGACCTGCCGGAAATCGCGGCCAATTTTTTAACCTTGTTCGTGTTTATTGGCATAGTTGAGGAATACTGCAAGTTTTTGGCCGTTCGCTTGGGCATGTTGAAAAACCGCGCTTTTGACGAGCCGACTGACGCGATGATATACTTAATCATAGCCGGCTTGGGTTTTGCCGCTTTGGAAAATGTTTTGGCTATTTTCCACTTTGCAGGCGCCGGCAACGGCGCCGTCGGCTCGGCTTTTGAAATAACCGCCTTGCGGTTTTTAAGCTCCACACTGCTGCATGTGCTGGCCTCGGCCATAGTGGGTTACTATTTGGCGCGCAGCCACTTCTTTTTGGAAAAAAGAGCTATAATAAAAGGGCTGGTCATTGCCGGCTTGGCTCATGGAGCTTACAACGGCTTGACCCTAGCCTCCGACAGCTTCCAAAAAATTGGCCCGACAATTTTGGTAATAGCATTGCTGGCCACAATGGCCATAGCCGTAAATATGCTTTTTTATAAATTAAAGAGGGACTTCTTTAGATAACACTTTGATAACGCGATCCCAAAAATCCGAATACATCCGAATGACCCGAACAAAGACTTACCATTTGGAGTATTAGGATAAATTAGTAGTTTGGGATTATTTTATCAAGGATATAATGCCAAAACGATCTTTTTTTCAACTGGTAACCGGCCGCGACCCCGAGATTGAGGAATACAAAAACGTGCTTGCTCCTCCGGCCGCTGTTTCAAACAACCCCAAAACAAACCATCGGGCTGTTAATGTGCCATTTGAAACCGAAAGCGCCGAGGAATCCGAGCCCGCGGCCGAAGAAGGCCAGCTGACCATTGACGTTTACCAAACCACCGACGAGATGGTCATAAAGTCCACCATCGCCGGAGTAAAACAGGAAGATTTGGAAATCACCATCGCCGCCGATATGGTTACGGTGCAGGGCGTCAGAAAAAAAGACGAGGGCATCTCGCCCGAGGATTATTACTACCAGGAACTTTACTGGGGCCCGTTTTCACGCTCGGTGATTCTGCCGCACGAAATTGACACCGAGGGCGCCCGCGCCGCCCTAAAAGACGGCATTCTAACCATCCGCCTGCCCAAATTTGAACGGGGACGGACCAAAAAGTTGAGAATCAATTCGGCCTAGCCGGTTTAGTTCTCTAGTTGACTAGTTTGCTAGTTGAGAGGCAGAATAATAAATCCTTCCTGTATTGCCAGAGAGGGTTTTTTGGTATCATAATAGAGTGCTGGGATAAGTTAGGGCGCCGTAGCGAAGTAGGCCAAAGACAAATGTCTTTGTCTTTGGCCAGCGGTCTGTCCCACTGCGGGAGATCTGCCGTAGGCATGACAAAACCCTAATACAATGTAATGTATTTTGTCTATGTATTAAAAAGCCTTAAAAATGGTGATGTTTATGTAGGTTCAACAGATAATGTCAATAAAAGACTGCGACAACATAACTATGGCAAAGTCAGGTCTACCAAGTTTTACAGGCCGTGGAAATTATTGGAATATAGAGAATTTCAGACACGGTCAGAAGCTGTTAGATATGAAAGGTTCCTTAAGACAAGTCAGCAGAAAGAGATGTTAAAACATAAGTACGGCCGTGTAGCCAAGTAGCAAGGCAAGGGTCTGCAAAACCCTTATACGCGGGTGCAATTCCCGCCACGGCCTCCATGAGGTAGAGTTGAGGGGTGTCCCCCTTCGGGGGATCTCCCGTAGGGAGACAAATCCCCTCCGCGCCTCAAGAGGGAGAGTGGCGGAACTGGTATACGCGCATCACTTAAAATGATGTGCCGCAAGGCATGAGGGTTCAACTCCCTCCTCTCCCACCAATATCAAACTTCCCAATTTGCCGATGGGTTTAGCCGCGCGAAGCGTAGCAGAGAGTTGGGTGTCCCGGTTGAGAGCTTAATCAATCAAAGTTATGGACCAAACTACAGCATTATTTGCAAAAACTAAAATTGATTATTCATGGTCTTTTTCCGACAAAACGAGAAAAGACACGGCGTATATTACGCACGGCTACCATCGCTACCCGGCAAAGTTCATTCCGCAAATAGTTTCCCGTTTGACTAATAAGTACACAAACAAGGGCGACTTAATCGTTGACCCATTCGGGGGATGCGGAACAACACTTGTTGAATCGAAAATCATGGGGCGGCCATCAATAGGTGTTGATATCAATCCCGTTGCCGTGCTTATAACAAAAGCAAAAATTACGCCGATTGACCCAGTAAAAGTCGAGGAGTCATTTGCGTTGCTGAAAAGCAGAATCGATACATACAACGAGAATACAAAAGTAAAGGCCCCGGAACATGAAAGAATTGACTACTGGTTCAAGCCCGAAGAAAAAAGAAGGCTCGCTTTTATCTTTGCCGAAGTTTCCAAGCTGAAAGGTCGGGACATTAGAGATTTCTTTTACTGCGGATTTTCAAACATTCTTAAAAATTGTTCTATTTGGTTGCAAAAAAGCAACAAACCGACGCGGGATTTTGAGAAAAAGCCGTCTGACCCGATACAGACATTTTTCAAACAGACAAAAACAATGATGAGAGGCAATGCCAGATTTTACGAATTGTTAAAAGAAAAAAAATATCTTGAAGTGTCAAGCCAAGTTTATTGCACCGACGCAAGGACAATTCCCGTAAAAGACAATTCTGTTAGCTTGATTATCACTTCACCTCCCTATGTAACCTCTTATGAATATGCCGACCTACACCAATTGACTGCTTTGTGGATGGAATATACAAAAGATCTAAGCGATTTCAGAAAAAGATTTATCGGCTCCTCTTACCACAGCAAAAAAGATTTAGTTCTCAATAGCTCAACTGCAGAAAGCACCAGAAATGAATTATTGAAAAAAGACAAAAAAACTGCCGAGGAAGTGTCCACTTATTTTAGTGAAATGAATCAGGTGTTTTCTGAAATGCAAAGAATGCTTAAAAAGGGCGGCAAAACCTGTGTCGTTATCGGCAACACAAGCTTAAGGGGCGTTGACATACTTAACGCTGAAGTTTTTGTAGAGCAACTACAAAATTTCGGCTTGAAAGTTTCAGATATTATTAAACGAGAAATACCATCAAAAAATTTGCCGTCTGTTAGGGACAGAAAGACGGGAAAGTTTGCGAGGATCACAGATAAAAATAAAACCTATGCTTACCCCACCGAGTATATTTTAGTAATGGAAAAATAAAACTATGACTATCAATGACCTCATCAAAATTTACGAAACGAAAAAGAAGAAATATGGCCTGCAAGCATACAGGCATATTTCAAATGTTTTGAAAGAAGCCAAAACGCAACACAAGAAAGATTTTACAGGAAATGATCACGGGCAGTCGTGGAAAGGATTTAAGGGCAATGCGCTTGAAAGTCTAATTTTATACATTGTTAAAGATGGGGTTGAGTTGCTAAGACTCAAAATCGTAAAAGGTAGAACATTTGAAAAAACAAAACCCGAAAATCTATCAACAGAGTTAAAACATGTAAAGAGAAATCTATCTATAGACTTTGGAGAGTATGGTTTTCATACTCCTGATGTTGATTTGGTTATATATCATCCCAAAACATATAAGGTTATAGCCGTACTCTCCAGTAAAGTAACTTTAAGAGAAAGAATCGCCCAAACAGCATACTGGAATTTAAAAATAAAAAGTTACGAACTGACAAAGCATATCAAAGTTTATTTCGTAACGCTGGATGAAGACGGAACACTAACAGTCAGAAAACCAGCAAAGAAAGGTAGGGCAATTGTTGAAGTGGACACAGACGGCAGTTATGTTTTGAGCGAAATAGATATTGAAGAAAGCGACAAGGTAAAAATGTTTGATAAGTTTATAGATGACTTGAAAAAGTTATTGAAATAATTTTATGGAAAAACCTAATCAAAAATGTAATCAATGCGGCGGTAGCCACAAAATGCAAAGGATCGAGGGCATTTTTGCATTGACTAGAATTGAGAAAAATAAAGATGCGGAAGGGATAGCTTTTATGCCGGCGTCGGGCATTCCGGTTGTAGTTTTTATTTGTCCTAATTGTGGAGAACTAAAGCTATATCCGGCAAAATTGCTTGGCGAAATTTGAATATGGCGATAGATAAAGACACATTAAATTTTATAGCAAAGAATCCAACAGTTTCTGATGAAAAAACCCAGAAATTACTTTTAGAGCTTCACCAAGAGCCAAGCCGTCAATCTTTGATGAAATGGGTACTTTTTCTTATTGGAGGATTACATTTTGTTTTTATTCTTGTGGGCGCAATATTAATTTACATAGGAAAGATCGATTTTAGGGATATGCTAGATTTAATTTTGGTACTTGGATGGATGGCTGGCGCATTGACTACCATAATCAATTTCTATTTTAAGAAATAATTTTATGCAGATTGAATCAACAACTTTATGGGATTTTCCGAGACAAAACTACGGGGATAAGCCGCACGGAAACAATAAATACAATGGCGTTACGCCGGCTTTTGCCATTTGGAATTTACTTCAGCGATATACCAAGGAGGGCGATTTGGTTGTTGATCCGATGTGTGGTAGCGGAACAACTATTGATGTGGCAAAAGAATTGAACCGAAAAGTTGTTGGTTATGACTTGAATATCCTCCGTCCAGATGTTATCAAAAATGATTCTCGAAAAATCCCACTCAAAGACAATAGCGTTGATTTCGTTTTCATAGATTCCCCTTATTCCGACAATATAAATTACTCTGACGAAAAACAATGTATTGGAAAAATATCTTGCGAGAAAACAGAATTTTATGATGAGCTGGAAAAAGTCGCTTCCGAAATTGCTCGGATTTTGAAACCTGAAAAGGCAATGGGTTGGGTTATTGCTGACCAATGGATTAAAAAGAAATTCACACCCGTAGGTTTTTTGCTTTGGCAGAGGTTAGAAAAGTATTTTGAGCCAATTGATGTTGTGTGCCTTACTCGACATAATCAGACATCAAATACCCAAATTTGGCATAATCGGGCAAGGCAGTTTAACTTTTATTTGAGGGGTTTCAAGTATTTGTTTATAATGAGGAAACCAAAATAAAACTTCCTATGTCCTGGATCCTCTACGCCCTGCTTTCTGCGGTGTTTGCGGCGCTGGTGGCCGTATTCGGCAAGATCGGCATCAAGAATGTTGATTCCACCATGGCTACCACGGTGCGTGCCGTTATTATGGCGGCCTTTTTGGTTGGCGCCTCGGCCGTAGTCGGCAAGATCAAGCTAATCCCAACCCTAAACAGCCGCGCCTTAAGTTTTATTATCCTCTCGGGCATCGCTGGAGCCATTTCGTGGCTGTTCTACTTTTTTGCCCTAAAAAATGGCCCAGCTTCGGGCGTGGCGGCGCTGGATCGGTTGAGTGTTGTTTTTGTTCTGGTTTTTGCGGTATTATTTTTAGGTGAGGGTCTAAGCTGGAAATCTGGTTTGGGAGCAGTGCTGATTACCCTCGGCGCCATATTTATGACATTAAAATAAAACACTCAAACTGCTCAACCTGAAACGCCCAATCAGGTTTTTGCGTTTTAATTCCTGACCCAATTCCTAATTCGTTATTCATTCGTAATTCACAATTCCAGGGCTTACCCGTTTGGATGCAATTCAAGGAAAAAGCGAGGAGCGGAATAAGCCGTATTGTAATCATACGGCGTTGAGCACCGCAGCTTTTGACGCCGAAGTGTGCCAAACGGGTAAGCCCTAAATTCATGAACCTACCCCAACACATCGCCATTATCCCCGACGGCAACCGCCGCTGGGCCGGAAAGCGCGGGTTAAAACCATGGCGTGGCCATGAGTACGGCGCTAAAACTCTAAAAGAAATTGCCAAAGAGGCTATTGGCCAAGGAGTTAAATACTTTACTTTTTGGGCCTCGTCCGAAGACAACATTAACAAAAGGGACCCGCGCGAAGTGGCTTTTTACTTTAACCTTATTAAAAAATCTTTTGAGGAATTTGAAAAAGACGGCTGGGCTTTTGACCACCAGGTAAAAATTGATTTTATGGGCTCGTGGGAGAAAATGTTCCCGCGGGCGGTTAAAAATGTGCTTTATCGGATCAAAGAACAGACTCAAAACTACAGCCGGCACTTTTTAACATTTTTACTGGCCTACGACGGCCGTAGCGAGATATTGCAGGCGCTGGAGAAAATATCTAAAGACAACCCGGTAACAAAAATGACGCCGGAATTGCTCAAAGACAATCTGCTGACGCGGGAGCTGCCACCGGTTGATTTGGTAATACGCACCGGCGGCGAGCCGCACTGGAGTGCCGGCTTTATGATGTGGGACGTGTCCGACAGCCAGCTTTATTTTACCCAAACTTTGTGGCCCGATTTTTCCAAACAAGAGTTGTCCCGGGCACTGGCCTCCTTTGACTCCACCGTCCGCCGCTTCGGGGCATAAACGATAAATCTTGGATCCCAGATCTTGAATCTTGAATCCTTTAATTTTCTCAACTTCCTTAATGTTAACAAACCTCATACGATCGTACCGGAAGTGTTAACATTAAAAATTCGTCCTATCTTTTGATGCAAAAAGACATGTACATTTTTCTGCGCATCCGCCGGCATAAATAAGCCCCGACGTAACATCGGAATAAAAAAGGATCGATTTTGTTTGATCGATCCCCGTGACCTACACTCGGTATGAGCCACTTACTTACTTATATCCCTCAACAGCCTGAGGGATTCGAGCAAGAATTCCTCCCTCATCTTATGGAGATAGAACTCCATCTCCAGTCGTTGCACCTCGAGAAGCGCCAGCAACCTGGCATCTTCAGCTTTCTGGCGCTCCAGGAATTCCATAATCCTGGCGTGCTCAATTGCTCTGACTTGCTCAATTGCTGACCATTCCGTGAGGGGTCTTGGTTTCCGCTGGAGTGTTTTTTGTTCATCCCACAATTTCTTTTGAAACTGGACGGTAAGACTGTCCAATTTCTTGGCAAGTTGCTCATTTTCCTTGAGGAGTGCTTTCAACTGCCTGTTGGTACACCTCAAGAATTCACCGTAAGCCTCTGTCTGAGCACCCGCCCGCCCGGCAAAGAACAGATACAGGCAGACTATTGTAAACACATATCTTTTCATCGTCAGACCCTCCTATGGGATTGAAAGATTTTAAATATAAGGAACTTAAACAGGAAACACAATTTATGGTATCATCTATACTACAACCTGTCAATAGCCCGCAAAACTTGCTTGAGGAATAGCAATATGATATCATAAAAACATGGCTATAACAACTACAGAGAAAAAATTAGGAGAAAGGATGCTGGCCAGGGGCATTCAGATCACAGACCACAGAGAATATCACCATGTCTGGGAGCATTTTGAGAATGTGCTAAAAAAAGCAGAGAAACTTTGGAAGGCAAAAAAAGGTACGCTCCAGCTTATGTGCGATGAACGAACTAGATAAATTCATGCCATGTATTGATGCCAGTGTTTTTGTTAGCGCTATAAATAGAAAAGAAAAGTATTTCGAACAGAGTAGGAATCTGCTGAAACAAATTAGGGCCGAAGGAACAAGAGTGCTCCTCCCGGAGATTATTCTCCCTGAAATTACCTCAGCCATTGTTAGGGCAACTAAAAACCCAACACTGGCAAAAGAAGTCGTCAACGCGCTCAAAGCAACTCCCAATTTCTCTTTTGTGCCAATAGATAGAAACATAAGCAATCTTGCTATTGAGATAATCACAGAAACAGGACTCAAAAGCGCTGATTCAATCTATGTAGCTTTGGCTGCCGCCTATAACCTTGAACTTATAACCCTAGATCAAGAGCAACTCTCCAAGGGGAAGTCATTTGTAGTTGTGCGAAAACCATAACTAATTTCCTGTCCGCCGGCATAAATAAAAACCGCTTGCTTTTTCGCAAGCGGTTTCGTTCCGTGAAACGGTGGCAAGCAATACCATTCCACCACTACGTCTTACACTCGGTGTGGGACATATTTAGGGCCTCTTCATATTCGTGGTAATCAGCCCTGAACTCTGGCAATTCTAGGGGGCCACCCAGCAACACCATTCCATTGCCGAGATACCGAATCCCTATCTGACTTTGGTGGCTCCCGTCAAAAATAATCAGGACAAGTCGATCAGCATCACCTTTACCAAACTCGGTAAAGGCCATTTCCAGTTCTTGCCGATCCTTACCAAAAAACATGTTTTCGCGGCCGTCGCCATAACATACAACAGCGCTTGTAAGATACACCATATCTTTACCCTCCTTTCTTGGATTTGATATTACTAGGACTTACCCGTTTGACCACCCCATGAGTCATTCTGAGCGGAGCGAAGAATCCAGTACATGAAACATTGAAGCCAAGAGATCCTTCACTGCGTTCAGGATGACAAGCGAACGGGTAAATCCTGATTAAAAAGAACATCCCAATGCTAAAAAAAGATTCATAGTCTGTCAATAGCCCGCAGAACTTGCTGGCCCTTCTCCTCCGACTCGTCCAGTTGGAACATAATTTTCGGCACGGGGCGCATGGCCAAGCCGCGGTTAAGAGTTTGCTGAAATTCGTAAACCCGCTTTTGAATTTGCTTAAGAACCTCCGGCGATTTTTCAAAAGGAAACACGCTGATGCCGATGGCGCATTCCTGCCCGTTGCCCGAAGTAACCACGTTGGACACGGTCACCAAAGCGTCGCTGTCCAGTTCTTTTTCCAAAAGCTCGCCGACAAAGCGGCGGACAAGCTCATTGATTTTATCTAAACGACGTTGCCGCATACTATTGATAAAATAATCCTAAACCACAAATTCATCCTAATGCTCCGAATAAATCCATCCGGGTCATTCGGATGAATTCGGATTTTTCGGATCGCGTTATCAAAGTTCCGGGTATTTCCTTTCTTCCTCAAACCCCGCTAAAACATCCCCCACCGCCGCGGCTGCATCGCTTTCCAGCAAAATGCCGGCTTCATTGCCCGCACCCACTTCGGCCTGCGGCTCTTTGTTGCGCTGAAGTTCCACTATCTTGCCTAAGCCCAAACTAACATCATTCCTAAAAATCTCAACCTTTAGACCCTGCCTTAATTTACCCGAAAAAATTTTGCCGCCCACAATGGCTCTGGGCTTGCCCGCCTTAAAAACGGCCAGAATTTCCAGCCGGCCCAGCTCGGTTTTAACAATCTCCGGTTCCAAAAGTTCAGCCATCATTTTTTTAACGGCCTCCACAAATTCGTAAATAACATCAAAAGTTTTAACAACCACGCCGCGCTGGTCGGCGTAACTAGCGGCTTCTTTATTAACACCCACTCTAAAACCAACCACCCGAGCCGCCGATGTTTCGGCTTGTTTAACATCGGACTGGTTTATGTCGCCCACTTCGTGTTTGAGCAATTTTAAACCGACTCTGTCTGACTTTATTTCTTTAAGCACGCCCAACACCGCCGCCAAACTGCCTTGGGCCGAGGACTTAACTACCAGCAACAAAATTTTGGCCTGTCCGGCCGGCTCAATTTTAAGACTTTCCAAAAAAGCCCGGTGCTCATGTTCGTGTTCTGAAATTATGGCGCTAACATCCTGCCCCTTGGGCACTATCTCGCACTTCTCGCCCACCAAAGGCAGTTCCGACAAGCCCACCACCCGCACCGGTTTTGAGGGGCAAGCTTCCTCCAAAGCCTGGCCGCGGTCATCCTCCATTATTTTTATGGGCCCAAAAACCGAACCGCACACCAGCATATCGCATTCCTTAAAACAGCCGCTGGTAATAATAATCGTAGCCGTAACGCCGCGCCGTCCGTCTAAGTTGGCTTCCACCACATAACCCTCGCCCGGAGAAGCAGGATCATATTTTAATTCTTCCAGCTCCGCCACCAGCAAAATCAAATCCAAAAGTTCGTCTATGCCTTCGCCGGTTTTAGCCGACACGGCCGCCAAGGGCACCTTGCCGCCCCATTCTTCAATCAGCACATCGCGGTCAGCCAATTCTTTTTTAACCCGATCGGTCACTGCTCCCGGTTTATCGGTTTTGTTTATAACCACAATAAAAGGAATTTTGGCTTCTTGGATGTGCTTGATGGCTTCTTCGGTTTGAGGACGCACGCCATCGTCGGCCGCCACCACCAGCAAAGCCACATCGGCCAACTTGGCGCCGTGGGCGCGCATGGCAAAAAAGGCCTCATGGCCGGGAGTGTCTATAAACGTTATCTTTCTCGCTGATGCGCGCTGATTATCACGCTGATCCACGCCGATATTTTCTCCGCGTAAATCAGCGTCTTTGTCCGCGTCAGTCTGCGTATAGTCCGCGTTGATCCGCGTCACCTCGTAGGCACCGATGCCTTGGGTAATTCCGCCCGCCTCTTTCCCAACCACATTGGTTTTTCTAATGGCGTCCAAAAGCGTGGTTTTGCCATGATCAACATGGCCCATTACCACCACAATAGGCGGGCGTTCTTTAAGCTCGGGTTTAACATTGACTAAAATTTTGTCCTGTAGATTTTCCATATAAGCAGAGGAAAAACCGGCCCCAAAACGCATTTTTGAGACTCAAAAAAGCAAGATAATTTAATATCTTGCTACTCTACCACACTTTCAGAAAATACCCAAATTTGGTTACAAAAAAAGGTCCCACTGGGGGACCTCATTGCGTTAAAAGAACAATCGGCCGAAACATCTAGGAGCATTTGGCCCTAAAAATTTTGTTGGCCCGGCTGACGGCTATGTCTACGGCGCCGAAATGATTACGAATGCTTGCTTCACTGGGTATAATACCATCGTGGCAGGCTGTTTTAACATCGTCGCGGGTAATGGGCCTGCTGCAACTCTCACACAGACCCACTAACGTATCCAGCAGCTCCTCCGTAGTAAGCTTGTGCCCTCTGATCTTACAGCTGTTAGCCGGCGCGGGCGGCGTGCTCACGGCTTTTTTCCGCGCGCTTTTGGGCGTCCACTTTATCCTAGACATCAAAAACCTCCATGGCTCATAAAAAGTACAAAAGAACACTATCTGGCGCCGAAATATCGCCTAACCTTGCCATCTAGATCCCCGGCGCTCATAAACACAATAACAGCTTTAGATTTTAAATCAACTTCCAGCAGTTTCACAACCCCGCCAAAACTGGCCGCATAAAAAACATTGGGCTGTTTGATCGCTCTAGACAAGTCTTCGGATGTTTTACCACCACTATCTCTACCCTTTACTTTATAAAGCGGGTACAAAACAATCTTATCGGCCTGCTTGAAAGCTTGAGTAAATTCCTTAAACAGGCGGGTTAGACGATCCTGCTGGTGCGGCTGGAAAATGCAGATGATTTTTTTGTTGGGATATTTTTCACGCAGAGCCTGGAGTGTAGCTCTAATCTCTGTCGGATGATGCGCGTAATCGGAATATATCTTGGAGCTTGGCGCTTGGAACTTGGAGCTTGGGGACAACAATTCTAATCTTCTCCAAGCGCCTTGATACGATTTAAAGACTTTATCGGCAATTGATTTTTTAACTCCCAGCAACTTAACCGCCTGCCAAGCTGCCTCGGCGTTGAATTGGTTATGGATACCGGGTATAACAAGATCGTGTCTCCCCCGACCGTACCAAACAATTTTAGGGTATAGGGTATAGGGTTTAGGGTTTAGGATTTTTTTGATATTTATATCTTGAGCATTAGCAACAAGATAACCATCCACAGATATATTACCAAAAAACTTTTTGAACCCAGCCAAAACACCCGCCAGATTTTTATAAGTATCCAAATGTTCCTTATCGATATTAGTAACCACGGCTATTCGGGGAAAATAATTGTGAAAAGAACGGGCGTACTCGTCGGCTTCTAAAACTAGATACTTGTTCTTGCCTAAGCGAAAATTGCTACCGCCGAGTTCCCTCAATTTGGTACCAATAATTATGGTGGGGTCCAAACCGGCCTTGATCATAATCAGTCCGATCAGAGCCGTGGTGGTGCTTTTGCCGTGGGAACCCGCAATGGCGACGGTGAAATACTTTTTGGTTAACTCGCCAACCGCTTGGGCGTAGCTTTGGGTGGAGATAGCTGACTTTAGAGCCGCCGACAATTCCGGATCATCGGGCCTGATCGCCGCGGAATAAATAACCAAGTTGACATTTTTGAGGTTACTTGCGCGCTGACCGATAAAAATTCTAACCCCTCGCCTTTTTAAATCATCCGTTATTTCCGATCTGGCCGCGTCCGAACCGCTAACTCGCCAGCCCTGTGCCAAATAATACTGCGCCAAAGATGAGAGACCTATGCCACCGATGCCTATAAAATGAACCTTTCTTGTCATATCATATCCTAAAGCCTAATTTCCTAATCTCCTAATCCCTGCCTTGATAAATTCCCTAAACAGCGGGTGGGGTTTTAGCGGCCGCGACTTAAACTCGGGGTGAAACTGCGTGCCCACAAAAAAGGGATGAACACTGCGGGGTAGCTCAATAATCTCCATAAGCCGCCTGTCGGGCGAAAAGCCCGAAAACACCAAACCTTTCTTTTCCAAATCGGCAATGTATTTGGGGTTAACTTCGTAACGATGGCGATGACGCTCGGAGATTAAATGCTGTTTGTAAGCCGCCATGGCAATGGAGCCGCTTCTTAGCGCCGCCGGGTAGGCGCCCAAGCGCATGGTGGCACCATACTTTCCCTCGGCCAGGTGTTTTTGCTGATCCGGCAAAATATCAATTACGGCCTGGGGGGTTTGGGGATCAACTTCGGTAGTGTGAGCTTTTTTTAAACCGGCCGCGTGGCGCGCAAACTCAATCGTGGCTAGCTGCATGCCGTAGCACAGGCCGAGGTAGGGTATTTTCTTTTCACGGCAGTATTTTATGGCCTTAATTTTACCCTCCACGCCGCGGTGGCCAAACCCGCCCGGCACAACCACGCCCTGGTATTTAGAAAGATCTTTCAAAACCCGCGGATTTTTTTCGTATGCCTCGGCATCCAGCCAAACCAAATTGGGCTGGCGGCCAAAGTGGTGCGCGGCGTGCTTTATGGCCTCAATCACCGAAATGTAAGAATCAGCCAGAACAAAACTGCCGGTAGAAAAGTATTTGCCCACAATGGCAATGTTGATTTTCTTTTGCGAGTGCTTAATTGAGCGAACCAGACGGCCCCAGTTTTTAAGATCGCGGCCGCGGGGACGCAAGCCGAGCTTTTTTAAGATGACATCGCTGATGGCGTCTTTTTCAAAGTTGATGGGGATCTCGTAGATACTCTCCACATCGGGCGCCGAAATAATATCGGCCTCGTTCATGTTGCAGTTAAAGGCGATTTTCTCTTTGCGTTTTTTGTCCAACGGCACCGCCGCCCGGGCCACAATAATGTCGGGCTGCAAGCCGCCTGAATTGAGGGTCCTGACCGCATATTGAGTGGGCTTGGTTTTTTGCTCGCCGCCGCCGCCTTGGGTGGGCAAATAGCTCACCAGAGCCAGCAAAACATCATCCGGTTTTTTGAGTTTTAACATGCGCGCCGCCTCCAAAAACAAAATGTTCTGATACTCACCCACCGTGCCGCCAATCTCCACAATCACAATATCGGCTTTATTTTTTAAGGCAGCTCGGTCTATTTTGCTTAAAATTTCCAAAGGGATGTGCGGCACTACCTCAACGCACTGCCCGCCGTATTCCAAATTTCTTTCGCGGTTAATAACGGTTTGATACACACTGCCGGTGGTCATGTAATTGGCGCGGGTTAGATCGCGGTCCAAGAACCTTTCGTAGTTGCCCATGTCCTGATCGCACTCCATGCCGTCGTCCAAAACAAAAACCTCACCGTGTTCGGTGGGGTTCATAGTGCCTGCGTCAACATTAACATAGGGATCAATCTTTATGGCGGTAACTTCAAAACCGCGGGACTGCAAAATCTTGCCGATGGAGGCCACCGTAACCCCCTTGCCCACCCCCGACATCACTCCGCCTACGACAAAAATATATTTGGGTTTGCGCTTGAGCATAAATCAATTACCCTCTACTGCCTCCAGCTTACTACACCTTATTTGATTTATCAAAAAACTGGCCGACACCCAATGTTGGCCAGTTGTTTATTGTTTATTCTTAGGCGGCAAGGTTTGCTGCTGCGTTTCCAAGAACAACGCCACAGAATCTTCTCCCGGAAAATCGTATTTAGGACACTCGCCAACCGTACTGCTAATTAACAAATGATACAAGCGGTAATCCCGGTAGTCGGGGTATTTGGACTGCAATTCCTCCGCTTTATCTACCATCGCCTCGTGAAAACCAAAATTATTGCGCTCATAAAGCTCGCTCCGAATTTCCTCCAAACGGTCTGTCTCCCGCTCCAAATTTGATTCCTTTCCCGGGCTTGATTCTGAAAATGATTGTTCCATATTCTTTTAGTGTACTAATTTTATGCCGCGGCGGCAAATTCTTTTCTAAATTATGGCCACACAATCAATTTTAATCCAATTACAAAAAGAAATGCAGTAATTACAATGCGAAATTGATTTTGCGGGATTTTATCCACAATCTTTTTTGCAATCCGCGCTCCTATAAACGAAATTGGGATAAAGAGGAGCAATCCGTACCAGAGTTCTTTTGGAAACGTTGCGCCTCCGGTGAAATAGGTAATGATACGGGTTGAATCTACCAACAGCCCGATTGCCCCGCCGGTGGCGATATAGACGGCTTTCGGCAAGTCAAAAGCGGTCAAAAACATACCACGGATTGCTCCGCCAATGCCGAACATTCCAGCGAAAAATCCCGACAATGCTCCGCCTGACAGTGCTGTTAGATTTCCGGCAGGAATTTTCCAGCCGGAGGCTGGTCCGCCTTTGGCGGAGAATTTACCCTGAAATATCAAGAATAGAGCATAGCCCGCAAGGAACACACCGAGGAGTCGGAGCAGAATTTGCTCATTCGCTCCAAGCGAGATGGACGCGCCGAAATAGCTTGTTGCAAGACCGACAGCTCCAAATAAAACAAAGAGGCGTAAATTGAAACCGGAACGGAAGAATGCGGCTTTCCAAATGTTGCCGAACCAATGAATAATCGCCACCAAAAATATCGCCTCCACCGGCGGGAAAAATATCACGAGCA
>CAZGLK010000006.1:0-26140 GCA_964526375.1 uncultured Candidatus Saccharibacteria bacterium
CGAGGATACCTGCACACCATCATAACCCACAGAAAAAGTGTGTCATAACCACGATTCGAGATGCATATGAAAAGAAAAAGAAAGAAATATATCAAAAAGAAAAGGAACAATTAAGAAGAAAAGGAACAACTAAGGAACAAAGGAAAAACTAAGGGACAAATGTTGCTGGCGCGGGGATCGGCGTGCTAGTATCGGTTTGGGCTATTGGCCTAAATAGTTCTTAAAATTTAAAAGATCAAGCCGTCAATATCCTACATAGGAGGAATTATTATGAATCGCTTCATAGTTTTTGAAGGCATTGACCGTTGTGGCAAACGAACCCAGCTGGAGCTGACCCAGCGCTGGCTGTTGAGCCGAGGCTGTTTAGTGCAAACCGGTAGCGAACCCAACGACAAAACCAGCCCGGTGGGCATATACATTCGCCGGATACTCAAAAAAGAAGTTCCCAGCCCGGGTTTTTACCGACTGCAGTATCTATTCACGCTGGATCGCGCTCAAGACATAGTCTGCCTGATTCAGCCGGCGCTGGATAATGGACACTTTGTATTGTGGGAGCGCTTTGCTCATTCCACTCTGGCCTACGGTATGCTGGAGGGTGACCCGGAACGGTATCTCAAATTGCAGTACGATGTCATTGGCCCTTTTATGATCTGGCCACGCTTGACTTTGGTGTTTGACATCTCCGCAGATGAGGCTATCCGGCGGATGGAAGGTCTGGGAGAAGCCGAACTTTTTGAGAAGCAGGAAACTTTGGAACGCGTTCGGCAGAATTATTTGACCTTGGCCAAAAAATGGCCGGCATCAAGCGTGGGGGAAATGATAGTGCTAGACGCCATGCGGCCGCCTCAAGAAATTTTTGAGGAGGTTAAAAACTTGCTCCAGGAAAGAATTGGATTCTAGTTTTGTTGCTCGAATTAAGGAGGAGAGAGAAATGAGTAAGTTTACACCGGAGGAGCTCAAGCTTTTAGGGGAATATGTTTCTGATCCCACCGATAATGTGTTTGCAGTGTTTCCCCAGAAGATGCCGGGCATGATTGGCGCAGCTTATGCTCGTTACAGCCGGGCACGTGGCGGTTTCCGAGAGACGTTACTTAAGGAGTTTATTAAGGAAGGTCAATTGGATCCGCAACGTGCCGACGAGTTGATTGCCCGTATTTTAATCCAGTACGGAGATGATTCAGTTCAGGAGCTGGAGAGCGCCTGGGTTTCTTTTGAGGGAATTTCAAACATCGCCACCAAGATCATTGAGGACCGACGTTTGGGAGCTTACATTGAACAGTCCTCACGCTATGTCATTTATGATGAGCGGGATGAGCAGGGTCGTTTTCGCTACCTGCGCGAACCCACAATCATGGCTTCCGGCCACGGCCGCAAGTACGAGGAAGTGATGGATTTTGTTTTTGAAACTTACTGTTGTTTGGTTGAACCTATGCAGCAGTATTTTCGAAGACGCAAGCCCTTGGACGCGGCACATTATGAGATCCGCGAAGGTCGAGGGAAGATTTATCACGATCAATGTGCTGATAGCTCCGAGCGCGCGGATTTTGAAAGAACCTGGCGGTTTGATATCCGTGCCAAGACCTGTGACACCTTGAGGATTTTGCTGCCAGCGGCCACGCTTACCAATGTGGGTGTACATGCCAATGGCCGCACATTGGAGCATATCTTGCGGCATCTTTACTCCAGTGATCTGCCGGAAGCGCAGGAGCTGGCCACTAAAGCCCGTCGGGCTCTTAATACTGTTATTCCTCGTTATGTCGAGCGGGCTGCACGGAGCACCTATTTGGTTGAGACGAGCCATAATATGCAGAAGCTTGTGGATAGGCTGCTGGTTTCTGTTCCAGTGAATGCGGCTCCGACGGTTGATGTCTTGGAGAGAGCGACGGATCATATGGTTAGTGTTATCGCTTGCATGTTGTATTCTTTCTCGGAACATCCACTACGGCAGCTTAAGGAACTGGTGCGGAGTTTTGATGGTTTGTGGGATGAAATTGTCAGAACATATGTGGGCGAGCGGCGGAGCCGGCGCGACCGGCCTGGCCGTGCTTTGGAGAGTGGATATCCTTGGCAGGTGGATCTGGTGATTGATTTTGGTATAGACCGTGATCTCCAGCGCCATCGTATGCTCACGCAAACGTGCCAGTTGCTGACCACCCGCCTGGGATTTTGTGAAATTCCCGAGGAGATTGTAGAAGCGGGTCTGGCTGATGTGGTTAATGAGTGTATAGATAAAGTCACCCGACTTTATGAGGACTTGCGACCAGACTTCGGCCGCGAGATAGCCCAATATCCTGTCTTGTTGGGTTTTAACAGACGGCGATTGTTGGGTTTCAATGATCGTGAAGCCCAGCATCTTCTGGAGTTACGCACCATCCCTCAAGGCCATCGATCTTATCGCCGGGTTTGTCAGGAGATTTATAGGCAGATGCATCGCTTTTGCCCCTGGTGGGCCGAATCACTCTTTGGTTTTGTGGATCTTAATGAATACGACTGGCCCCGGGCTGATTCCGAGGCGCGCCAACGTGCCAAAGAAGCCAAGCTCAAGCAAGTCTAAAGTTTCTGTCCGACACTCGGCGTACAACGCCGAGTGTCGGACAGGAGGAATAGTTGGTGGGATAGACACAAGGAGGTGACCATGAGATCTTTGAAGGTTTACTTTGCTGCATCTATTCAGGGTGGTCGTGAGTACCTTAGATATCAAGTCATTATAGGCAATGTTCTGCGGGAGTTGGGCCATCGTATTCTTTCAGAACATGTTTACGATGAGGAGAAAACCAGAAAGATGGCTGTGGAGAAAGGTCCAGTGGGTGTATATGAGACTGATATGGCTTGGGTAGAGCAGGCTGATCTATTGGTGAGCGAGGTTTCTTGGCCCAGTTTGGGGACCGGGCTGGAAATCGGCTACGCGCTTTATGCTCTCAATAAGCGGGTTGTTTGTTTTTGTTGTGAAGATGTCTGGGATCGTCTTTCCTGGATGATCAAGGGCAATACCCATCCACGGATAAGTTTGCATCGCTACAGCCGTGACCACGCCGAAGTGGATATTCGCAAGACCTTGGTCCTCGAGTTGGCTCAATTAGAGGAGCAGGAGTGACTTTTGTGTCATAGTTCTTTTACCCCAAACATCCGAAGCCATACTTCGGATGTTTTTAATTTTTGTGGGATATACCCGTTTAGTTCCTCCCCTAGTATAGGGGAGGTTAGGAGGGGTAGGCTGCGCCATACAACAAAAGCGTTTCTTTGCGCGTCTACCACCCCCACCCCCTCCTATTCTAGGAGGGGAAAGGATTAAACGGGTAGGTCCTATTTTGATTATTCCTAATTCCTAATTCATGCTTCTAGGACTTACGCGTTTGCCTATAAACCGTCATTCTGACCCTGAGCAAAGCGAAGGGGAAGAATCTCAACCATACACATTTTCTTTCCATTCCTCCCACGAGATCCTTCGCTACCGCTCAGGATGACGCAAACGCGTAAGTCCTAACTTCATCATAGCGGCGGGATTTTGAAGACGGCCTCTTTTTGGTTTTCAAAAACCAGGGGGAATTTGTTTTCTTTTAACCAAAAGAAGTAGGTCTTGGGGTTTTGAGCTTTTCTTAAAACAACATAGGAAGCCTTAAAATCGTTGGCCAGCACCCGGGCGGTATCTTCCGCTTCTTCCTGGGTGCATCTGATTTTTCCGCAGGTTTGGTTGTAGGCCTCGTCGGTGGTGAACATAAAGTGATTTTTCCAGTAGAGCGAGGGGTTGTAGGCATACATAAAAATCGGGTCCATGCCGTTGATGTAATAGTTTTGCTGATTCCAAAAAAATAAACTGCCAAACTGATCCCAGCTGGTGTGAAAAACTATTTCCCCGGGCTCGGAGTTTTCTTTAAGCCACAGAGCCGACTCTTTTAGGTGGGTGGGTATCCAAGCGGTGTCATTATATTTTTTGAATACCGGTATGGAGTTTAGGCCCAAAAGGCCAACGGCGATTATCAAAAATGATATTATGATGCGCCTGGATTTTTGATGGGTTGGTCTTTGTTTGATTATCTCTCTGTTGTTTATATACAGGGTCAGCGCCGAGGCGGCCGCGATTATGCTAAAGCCGGCAAAGATATCATAACTGCGGCGGGCCATGAAAGTGGTTATAAAAAAGAAAATCGTGCCTATAGCCAGCGCCGAGAAAAATATGTTTTTTTGATTGGCTGACTCTGGGTTGGAGCTTCTTCGGGCTATTTTATAAAAAATCAGCGCCGCTGTTAAAATTAAGAGTAGGGGTGCTGTGTTTCTTAGAATAGAATCAAAAGCGGGTGGTTTTAATTCGCGGCCGAAAGTTAAGGGCAGGCCGTTCACTTTCGCGATGGTTAGATTCACCACCTGAATGTAGACCAATTTAAGCGCTCCCCACGGCTGCGGGCGCGCCAAAAGGCCGATTATTGATCCGAGCGCTAGACATAAAGTGTTTTTCCACTGAACGGGTTCTCGCCGGATTTTAAAAATCAGGTTGGAAACAAGCACGACGAATATCGGCAGCCAGCTAAGGGCGGCGTGCAGGAAAGACGATATTATTCCCAGAGCCGCGAATGTGGTTTTTCGACCGTTCGTAAAAATCAGCGCGAAAACCGCCAGAGCTAAAACCAAGGAAAGATTGTGCGGCCGCGTCATGGTCAGACGGTACATCACATCGGCCGCGGCCGCCGTAAAAATCAGAGTCCACAAAAACGGCCATATCGTTTTTAATCGTCTAAGCACCCAGTAGAATCCGGCCAGCGTCAGAAAAGTTACAAACGCACCGGCCAGCTTGATGCCCAAAATTCCGTCTTTAACAAAAGTGAAGGGAATCAAAAACAAATGAAACCCCCACCAGATGTCGGCTTTCAAATCTTTCATTACCGAAAACTGCGTCCAAGGAAACTCACCGTAAAAAATCCCACGCTCGCGGTAAATTTTGGCGTGGGTGATGTGATAGAAAGAATCAGGATCGGCAATGTTGGGCGTGGAGAATTGAAGCGCTAGAGCTATGGCTCCCAAAACTATAATGGCGAGCGCGACCTCTAATTTTTTTAGATTAGTCATTACAATACAGCCCCGAGTCTGACTCGGGGCAAACGGGCTTCCAATCTTTTTGGTATCCTAGATATTCTCCTAGGGCCTAATATCCTAATATCCTAGCGCCTAGCCCTTGTTTTCTTTCAAAAAATGATTGTAAAGCGCCGCTACCGCGTAACCCATCACCCAGCTGGTTATAACAATTATTACCGGGATGCCGATAAACTCGTTAACGGTTAGCCGTGTGGGGATAAGCGAAGTGATATTGGCGCCCCAAAATTGGGCGTTAAAGAAAAACGCAAAAGCGCCTTTGGATAGAAGGCCAATAATATAGGTGACGGTATAGAAGGCGAAGGTCATCACCGCCAAAGCATTGGCAAAGGCTTTTTTGTTGAGTTTGTGCATAGTATTTTTATTATAGCATACTTTGTGGGAGCGCAAGGCACCGTCTGTGCATATCACGCCACACTTTCTATGCACACCACTCGGTGGTGCACATCCTGCTGGGATTAGAGAATGCGCCGGTAGACGGCCAGCCAGTTGGAATAGGCGATTTTGTTTTTGATGATTGCCGACATTTTCCATGCAACTAGGGCGGTTTGGATATCCGGCATATTTTCGGCGCCGGTCATGAGATCGTAATCAAACATACCCCCAAGGTCTGTGCCCAGACCGATTGCATTGGGACCAGCTACAGCGAGGGCGTGCTTGATGTGTTTAAAAAAATCAGTTAGTCGACCACTGGGTTTATTCGTAAGAAACTTACCCACAGCAAAGATACCAACACCGCCGCCTGCTTGGCTGATGGCCTTAATGTGCCCGTCGCCGATATTGCGGACATGTTTTAGTATGGAGTCGCAACCGCCGTGAGAATATACGATGGGTTTGCCAAACGACAAGCAATCGTCGATAGTCTGCTTGCTCGCGTGCGCGATATCAACGACCAAGTTGTTGCCAAGGCAGAATCGCACGAAATCCTTGCCAAGTTTGGTAAGACCACGCGAGGGAGCACCGACGCAACTGCCAGCAAAGTCGTTGTCTTGATTCCAAGTCAGTCCAAACGAGCGCACGCCTTTGTCCGCGAGCTTATAAATGAAAGGTATATCTTTTCGCGAGAGCGTGGTTAGGCCCTCAAGGTGTATTATCACTCCCGTTTTTTGCCGACCAGCCGATAAATCTTTCTTTGTTCTGACTAAAAAAAGCAGCCGGTTCGTTTCAATGGCCGCCAAGCAGGTGTTCAGTTGCTTGGTAATTTCAGCGCGGTAATCATTGTTATCGTTGTGGGTTTCAGGGGCCACAAAGATTGATGCCACTACAAAGCAGCAGCTTTTGGGTAGATCGTTAAAGCTGGTTTGGGATTTTCCGTTGCGGCCCGGGAGGGCGTCCATAATGTCTTGGTGGGCGTCAAAAAATCGTGTGTTCATAGAGGTAAAGCCGTTTGCCATATCTTTCTATTTTTTTCCTGTACCCAATAGTAAGATGCCGGCAGAGTGATAATGGAAACGGTGCGTCCTTTGTACTTTTTGATTTGGGTATTGTGTATGGGCTGACCATTTTTACCAAGCAATATTATATGATCTGGGGCTGTGGCGATTACTTTATTGCCCCGCGTCAGCAAGATGTTTTCATTTTTTATCCAAAGCGCGCCGTGCTCAAAATTTACCCAACCTTGTAAAAAACCACCCTTGCTTGTGAGTCCTACACGAGTAATTTTCTCGCGCGAAACGATCGCTCCGCCAAGAGTTTGCAGAACTTTGCTTATTCTGCGCTTTTGCAGGAGGGCTCCAATTTTCAGCGACAGGCTAATGGTATTGGGCGCACATATCTTTTTGAAATCACCCGCCCTTATGCAATAACCAATCAACACTCCTGCGCCGCCTATTTTTTTTACAAACCGTCTTGCTTTTTCCTCAATTCGCGGGGCGCTGACGTTCCCCTTAAGCGTTAATTTATTACCCCGTTGCCCCACCACCAATACCGGAGTTATCGGTAGGTGATGTACGGTAAATGTATCCATTTGTATCTCCGGTGCCGCTCGTCCGCCGACAAGATCAGAATCAACTACGGGCAGGCCGGCGCACACCGCAGCTTGAAAAGCTAATCCTTCAGCGCCGATCTCACCAGGAATGACGGCTTTTATTGCCGCCCCCGTAGTTTGTGTGTACTCCTTTAGAGCGCCTAGGATCAGTTTTTTGAAATCGGGCTGTTTCCGAGAGGGGTCGCCAACGCCATAAATTGAAACAAGATGATCGGTTTTATTGAACTCTCCAACTTTTTTGATGGGGATAATTTGTTGGTTTCTTAGAGCCGCGCTGAATATCTTTTTGTGATCTTTGTATGACAAACCGCCCCCGGTTCCAAAGAACAGGCTGCCTAATAACAGTGATTTAAGATTTTTTTTCTCCAGGTGAAGCATATGTAGTAAGAGAATGGTGGGCCCAAGTGTCTAGCTTGAGCCCACGCTTTTACGGCCAACCTTATTCTAGTTCTATTGCTTCGATATCCTGCAGTTCCTTGTTGAAGTATGGAGTAGGGATGCCGATTATCGCGCCTATGATAGGAATGGGAGAAGTGCGCATCGCATTCCACTGGTTGCGATTCTTCCAAGCCTCGTAACTTAGAGGGATCTCAATTAAATCCTCTACACCCAAGACTTTTTCTGGTGCGGCAAATAATTTCTCTGGCTGGGAGTAGGGAAACAAAAATGCCTCCTCCGGGTTTTTTGCTCCCAGTCTCATCGGCCTAATGAACTCCAGCTTGCGCGACAAGGGCCCAAATTGATCTTGGATGTAATCATGAATCTTTTGGGCAAACTTATCAAGCTGGTCGTGCGCGGATGGTATAGGAATACCTAGCCGGGATTCCAAGGTCGCAATATAATCGTGGTATTCATCAAGCGGCACATGGTAGAGAATCTGTTCACATGACAGCTCCCGGAGTTTCTCCGACTGCCACTTTATAAGACGAATATGATATATTCCTAACCCCAGCGGACAGAACATCTTTGTGATCCGTTGGGCTGTTGCAAGCCGTAGGTAGATATCGTCTCGTCCACTTGGCAGGGCAAGAGATCTTCGGACAATGGGAGCATTCTTTGTTTTTGCTGGCCGGAATTCAACTTGCCAACGGGCATCCCAAAGACAAACCCCCGAAATCACCGTATTCTGGTCAGCACCGGATACATCCTGCCAATATCCCTCGTAAAGAGCCCAGGGATTAGGGTTTGGCACCAGACTGATGGTTATAATGTTTCCATCGGGCATTTTTCTGGTAGCCGTATTCGCAGAGGGATCAATTTCCCAGGATCCATACTTTATTCTGTTTTCATTCTGCATGTCTAACCCATCCTTTCCTGAATTAGAATTGTTTTTAGGTTGGCTTTTTAATGTGCAGTGGGCAGTACAACTCCAACATTATGGAGTTAAGAGTGTGTAGTTGAGACTGCCCGTGAGATTGGCTTGGCCACGCCAACCTCACGGGAAACCCAACAAACAAAAAAGGCGCCCCATCGGCGTCTTTTGGCATGTCAATTAAACGAATATATTATCTCTGGCCCTTATATGTAAACTTATATTGTGAATACAGAACGCAAAAGACACCGACGGAAAGTCGAGTAAAGTGATACCATCTCATGCTACGGATTAAACTCGGTGTCATATAATTTATATTACAGCTTATCATACCCAATTTGGCTGTCAAGTTGTTGCCTGTGCATAATCAATTGACAAGGTTATATTTTTAATATATACTAGGAAGATAATTAAATCTCATTGGTTTTTGGCATTTTGAGGAGTGTAATCCTAAAAATATTGAAGCTTTAAGGCTTTTGTCCGGAAACTCGTGAGTACGGACAAATATTATGAGAAGCTTCAATAATAGAGGCCCTAGAAAGCCGTTTTCCAGACGGCCCGGATTTCAAAGACGTCAATCCGGCAAAAAAGGACTTAGCCAGTATGTCGATCCTTCCAGGTTCATTAACAAAGCTGTAATGGCCGAGGCAGCGGAGGATTTTACACCGAAACATGGGTTTGGGGATTTTAATGTTGACTCTAGGTTAAAAACCGCGATTTCGGCCAAGGGCTACAAAACGCCTACGGCTATTCAAGATCAAATTATTCCTCATGTTTTAAATAGCGCCGATGTGGTTGGTATTGCTAATACCGGCACGGGCAAGACGGCAGCTTTTCTTATTCCTCTGATCCATAAGGTTATACTTCATAAGGCCAGCAAGGTTTTGATTGTGGCGCCGACTCGCGAGCTCGCGCTTCAAATAGATAACGAGTTGAAAGGTTTTGTAAAAGGCTCGCAGATTTTTTCGGTGTGCTGTGTTGGCGGTGTGGGTATTTACAAACAGGTTTCGGAACTTAAGTTTCACAATAATTTTGTTATCGGCACGCCGGGGCGGCTTAAAGATCTTATTGAAAGAAAAAATATTCGTCTGCATGAATTTAAAACGATCGTTCTGGATGAAGCCGACAGAATGCTGGACATGGGCTTTATCAATGACGTGCGTTTTCTTATGGCCGGCTTGCCCCAAGAACGGCAGACGCTTTTTTTCTCGGCTACGATTTCGCCCGAAATTGAGAGGTTGATCTTTGAATTTTGTCGCCGGCCCGTAAGGGTTTCCGTTAAAACCAGAGACACTGCCAAAAATGTGGAGCAGGATGTTATTAGGCTAGGCCACGGCAAAAACAAACTGGAGGTGCTACATGATCTTTTGAATCAAGAAGAATTTAGCAAGGTGCTGATTTTTGGCCGAACCAAACACGGTGTGGAAAAGCTTTCACAGATATTGGCCGCGCGCGGCTTTAAAGCCGAATCAATCCATAGCAACAAAAACCATTCCAGGCGACAACGCGCTCTGGGAGCGTTCAAGAACAACCGCGTCCAAGTTTTGGTGGCAACCGATGTGGCCGCCCGCGGTCTTGATATTCCCGACGTAAGCCATGTGATTAACTATGATTTGCCGTCTACCTACGACGATTACGTTCACCGTATCGGCCGCACCGGCCGGGGCGACAAGTACGGCAAAGCGCTGACTTTCATTGACTAAAACTTTATCAACTAACATTCTCACATTCTGCAGAATATGAGAATGTTTAAAATATAAATAATTACACCGTATGCTTATTGATGATGTTATTATTAAAGTGAGGGCCGGAGACGGCGGCCAGGGCGCGGTGGCTTTTAATAAAAATTTAATGAGCCTGGGGCCGGTGGGCGGCGACGGCGGCCAAGGCGGTAGCATTTACTTTGAAGCCGTTTCCGATTTAAGTGCCCTGGCGCAATTTAGGTATAGGAAAGAAGTCAAAACCAAAAACGGCGAAAATGGCAAGCCGCAATTTAACGATGGCGCCGACGCTCAAGATTTAGTTTTAAGGGTTCCCGTGGGGACGGTTATAAACAATTTTGATACCGGTGAAATCAATGAAATCACTAAAACCGGGCAAAAAGTTTTAGCGGCTAAAGGCGGTCACGGCGGCAAAGGAAATTTTAAGTTCCGATCGCCCCGCAACACCACGCCCAAACAATTTCAACCCGGCTTGCCCGGCGAGGCGTTTACTATCCGCCTGGAACTTAAATTGATTGCCGATATTGGCCTGGTCGGCTTGCCTAACGCCGGAAAATCAAGTTTATTAAACGAGCTTACCAAGGCCAAAAGCAGGGTTGCCAATTATCCTTTCACAACTCTAGAGCCTAACCTGGGCGCTTATTACGAGCTGATTTTAGCCGATATTCCCGGGTTAATTGAAGGCGCCTCAAAAGGCAAGGGCTTGGGCATAAAATTTTTGCGCCATGTTGAACGGACTAAAGTTTTATTTCACCTGGTTTCAGCCGAATCAGAAAACCCGGCCGAGGATTACAAAATAATTAAAAACGAACTAAAAAATTACAGCGCGGCCTTGGCCAAAAAACCGGAGCACCTCTTTTTAACCAAAAGCGACCTAGCCGCGCCGAAAGAATTAAAAAAGAAATTGGCTGTCTTAAAAAAACTGAATAAAAGCGCGTTAGCCGTGTCCATCCATGACTGGGACAGCTTGGAAAAAGTAAAAAAGGTTTTGAATAAAATAAAAGCGGAAAAATAGAGATACCGAAGTCCGACTTCGGTAGAAACTTGCTAAAAAACAAGGAATAATGTATACTATCTAGATGTTGGTATGGCCCGCAAGGCCTATTTTTTATGGAAATCAGAAATATTGCAATTATCGCTCATGTGGACCACGGTAAAACTACGCTGACCGATGCTTTGATGCGCCAAACGGGTGTTGTTAAAGAAGGCTTTACCATGGATACCAACAAACTGGAGCAGGAGCGCGGCATTACAATATATTCCAAAAACACTTCCATATTCTATCGTGATACCAAGATCAACATTGTGGACACTCCGGGACACGCTGATTTCGGTTCCGAAGTGGAACGGGTGTTGAGATCAATTGATTCGGTCTTGTTGGTAGTGGACGCTCAAGAGGGCCCCATGCCCCAAACCCGCTTTGTGCTTAAAAAATCTTTGGCTCTTGGTTTAAGGCCGATTGTGGTTATAAATAAAATAGACAAGCCCGCGGCTAATCCGGCGCGATGCGAAGAACAGATTTTTGATCTGTTTTTAGAATTGGGCGCGAGCGACGAGCAGACTCATTTCCCCGTGGTCTATGCCATTGGCCGAGAGGGTATTGCCAAGAAAAAATTGACCGATGTTTCAACCGATCTTACGGCTCTTTTAGATACGATTTTAGAGCATGTGAGAGCGGCCTCGTCCGCAGAATTATCCCAAAAGCCGTTAAAGTTCCAACCTTTTAATTTAGGTTACGATAATTTTTTAGGCAGACTGGCTGTGGGCAGAATCTACGAAGGCATTATAAATTCCGGCGCCAATGTTTTTATTAAAAAGCCCGACGGCCAAACTCGCTCCGGCAAAATAAGCAAAATTTTTACTTTTAAGGGCATGGAAAGGGTTGAGACAGAAAGCGCGAGCGTGGGAGACATTGTTCTTATTGCCGGCCTGGCCGATATTGATATTGGTGAGACCGTAGCTACGGATGCCGCCTGTGAAGCTTTGCCGGCCATTGCCGTGGATGAACCGACCATTGCTTTAACGTTCTTGGTTAATAATTCTCCCTTTGCCGGCCGAGAAGGAAAAAATGTAACTTCGCGCCAGTTGCGGGAATATTTAGAGCGAGAGCTGGAGGTTAACGTTGGTTTAAAAATTGATTTTAATTCCTCCGATAATTTTCGGGTCTATGGCCGGGGCGAACTTCACATTGCCATATTGCTTGAAAACATGCGCCGGGCTGATTACGAGGTCCAGGTTTCCCAGCCGCAAGTTATTATCCGCGAGATAAACGGAGCCAAGCACGAACCGTTTGAAGAGGTAATTGTGGACGTTCCCGGCAAATATCAAGGAACCATTATTGAACGTTTAGGCGCGCGCGGTTTTATTTTAAAGAATCTTTTTAAAGAGGATAATTCCGTTCGCCTGGCCTTTGAAGGCCCAACTCGGGGCTTATTGGGTTATCGCAATCAATTTATTATAGATACAAAAGGCGAGGGGATTCTTTCGTCTAGATTTATAGAATTTAGGCCCTACGCCGGAGAAATAAAAAAGCGCTCGGTCGGTTCTATGGTGTCAATGGCCAACGGAAAAACTTTGGGTTTTTCGCTCTGGGGTTTGCAGGAGCGGGGCATGCTTTACATTGGGCCAGCCACGGAAGTTTATGAGGGCATGGTTATAGGCAATACCACCAAAGGAGTGGAAATGCGCGTCAACCCGACCAAGGGCAAACAGCTTACCAATGTCCGCTCTTCCAGCTCGGACGACGCCATAGTCCTTGTTCCATACCATGAGTTAACCATAGAACGTGGTTTGGAAATTATGGCCGACGACGAATATTTGGAAATCACTCCCAAGAGCGTCCGTTTGCGCAAACAATATCTTACCCCCAACGATCGCACCAAAGCCCTAAAGCAAAAGTGAGGAGACATTTTTTAGCCACGGAGCCGCAAAAGCAATACTTTTACAAAACTTTCCAAAATTATACCCAAGTTGAATTTGGAAACACCCGTTTTTCTTTCGGTAAAGGTTATGGGGATTTCGCAAATTCTGCAGCCCAGCCGGTGGGCGCGGTAGGTGGTTTCTATTTGAAAGTTATAGCCCACGGAGCTTAACTTATCCAAGTTTATTTTCTCCAAGACCTCGCGGCGGAAACATTTAAAGCCGCTGGTTAAGTCGCGGTAGGGCAGGCCAAGGATCAGGCGGGCGTAAAAGTTGCCCCAGCGGCTTACCAGCCGCCGCGTAAAATTCCAGTTTTCTATTTTACCGCCCTTGACATAGCGTGAGCCTAAAACTAAGTCGCACTTTTGAATCTCTTGGAGCATTTGCGGGATTATATTGGGGTCGTGCGACAAGTCAGCATCCATCTGAATAATATAGTCGGGTTGCTCCGGGATGGTTTTCTTAAAAGCGGCCGTGTAGGCAGTGCCCAAGCCGCTTTTTTGCTGGCGTCTGATTAAGTCAAGAGGGTATTTTTGGGCCAGTTCCTCGGCTACTTGAGCTGTGCCATCGGGCGAGTTGTCGTCCACCACAACCAGCTTAATGTCATTTAGCCCCAGCGAGAAAATCCTATCGACCAGTTCGGGCAAGTTATCTTTTTCGTTATAGGTTGGAGTGACTATGATCGTCCGCGGCATTTTAGTTTCTTTATTTTGATTTTGATTATAACCTTGATACTCTGAATTTAGCATAAAGGGTGGTTGGAGGCGAGGGTTGAAAAAATGAACCCGTCCTGATCTGGAACGGGGCGGGGTATTACGGGCGGCAAAATAAAAACGCCATGAGCAAGCAGTCACATGCTCACAGCGTTAGGATTTAAGGTGCAGCTTTTATCCTTCTGTGGGTTGGGGCGGCCAGCCGCGCGGGTCTCCCCTAAGCCGCCAGAGAAGAACTTGTTTTACATCGGCCTCCACTTGATCATGGAGTGATGGCGACATGGGTTTTAACCTGCTGTTTTGTAACAACACCAGCAGTTCCTCATCGGAAAGATGCACATAATCACCGGTGTACGAGCCTATGGGCATATAAAGAACCTCCTTTTTGGTTTAGTATGTTTTGGTGCTTGGATTTATATCAGATTAGCAGGTATTTTTGAGTGTGTCTAATTGATTGGAATCTAGTTTTAGTTTGTAAAAAACACATCAACATACTTAAGAATGTTGGGATGTTCGGCATTGCACATTTACACGTTGGCTTGCTGGGCGAATTTCTTTTGGCTATCAATGGCGGTCTGAATGCACTCTTGCGGGTCGTAGCTAAGATCATCGCACCAGCGAAGGGTTGAGAAAATTATATTGCCTAATTCTTTCTTGAGTTCATTGTCGGTGTGCGACGATTTGTCCTTGTCTGCATTTCTTTGCCAACGGCAAATGTCGCCGTAGACGACACCCAAGCGCACGATTATTTCGGACAGGGTTATTTTTCTGTCTCCCCAAATATCCCGCGCGGTTGTAAGTAGTTGCTCAATGTTCATGCATGTTTTTACAACATACTTACATACTTGAGAATGTAAGGATGTCGTTATTAACTTATAAATTCTCCTTGTTCATTCCAAATACTTTCTGCCCTTGAGTTTGTCGGGCAGCAAATCATCTTTTGTATACTTTTCATACCCTTTGCCATAACCGAGGTCTTTCATCAATTTTGTCGGGGCGTTTCTGATCTTTAAGGGGATGGGCAGGTTGCCATATTCTTTGGCGTCTTTTAGAGCGGCCATATAGGCATCGTAGGCGCGGCGGTCTTTTTTGCATTGCGCTAAATAAACCACGCCGTGAGCTAAGTTGATGCCGCACTCGGGCAGGCCGATTGTTTCCACGGCCCGAAAAACTTCGTTGGCTACCACCAGCGCGGTGGGCTGGGCCAGGCCGATGTCTTCGCTGGCGAATATAACCATGCGCCGGGCGATAAACTTGGGGTCTTCGCCCGAATCAATCATCCGCGCCAAATAATAGACCGCGGCGTCGGGTTGGCTGGCTCGCATACTTTTTATGAAAGCGCTGATGGTGTTGTAATGCTCCTCGCCCTTTTTGTCGTAGCGGAGGAACTTTGACTGGAGGGCGTTTTTTAAATTTTCCAGCGTGATTTTGCCGTAGAGATTCTGTGTAGCTTCCAAAAGTCCGATGGCTTGGCGGGCATCGCCGTTGGCTACGGCAATGAGCCAATCTTTTGAATCGTTATTCATTTTAAGACCGGTTCTATCAATAATCTGCAGCATTTCATCGTCGGAGAGTTCGTTAAGCACGAACACGCGCAAGCGCGAAAGCAGGGGCGAGATAACCTCAAAACTTGGGTTTTCGGTGGTGGCGCCTATCAGCGTCAGCTGGCCGCTTTCAACATAGGGCAGAAGAAAGTCCTGCTGGGCTTTGTTGAAGCGATGGATTTCGTCTAGAAACAGGACTTTGGGATATTCAATCTTGTCTTTGATAATTTTTTTGATGTCATCTTTGCCGGCCGATACCGCCGAGAGTTCATATATTTTGGCATCCAGTGCGCTCGCGTAAATGCGGGCTAGTGTGGTTTTGCCCGCGCCCGGCGGCCCCCACAAAATAAACGAAAAGAGATGTCTTTTTTCAACGGCAACCTTAATAGGCCTGGCCGGCCCGGTTAAATGTTCTTGACCTATAAATTCAGCCAAATTTTTAGGGCGGATGCGAGAGGCAAGAGGTTCCATATCTTAATTCATCCTTATAATCTTAAGTTTGTAAGGATGTTGTTTTTTTGAGTAGTGTCAAGCCTGCCCCATTACTCAACTAGTTTGAGTAACGGGGCCCGCGCGCATTGGGTGTGGTTGATAGAATCATATTTTTGTTTGCGTTTTTAAATAATTTTGAATCAACTCAATATCTCTCAAATCTTTTTCCCGCCCCAGCTCTGTTTTGAATTTTACCAGTTCCTCCAATTTCATAAAAGGAATACCGTCAATAACATCGGCGTTTTGTATCAACTCCCCGCTGTCGAGTTGATACCGCCCGCAGATAAAATCGGTACAGACCTCACAAATATCTTTTTTGATTGATTTGCGCCCGTCGGGTTTAAATTCCGTTTGCCAGCCGCCGCTTTTTTCTAGAGCGTCAAAAATATCTTGAGTAACCAAAAGATCAACATCCCCGGCTTCTCTTATACCCCGCGCCGCCATGGCGCCGCTGCCCACCACCACATATTTTCCCGCCGGCAGGTTTAATTTTTTAACTTCTTCAAAGATGTTCATGGGTGTTCGTGCTTTGGCCCTCAAGCTTCAGACCTTTTGAAGATATCAGATTTATGGTATTTTGGAAATACTTGCGGGGTCATCTAGTGGTAGGATGCGACGCTCTGGACGCTGGTATCTGGGTCTCTAGGCCGCCAAGGAATTCCATTCCGGGATCGTCTAATGGTAGGACGTCGCGCTCTGGACGCGAAAATTGGGGTTCGAATCCCTGTCCCGGAGCCAATGAAAAATCCGAAGCGAAGAGTTTTGTATCCAGATTTTTCTTTCTTCTTTCTGCGATATAAAATCGTCCGCCCACAATAACATACCAACATACTTGAGAATATAAGGATGTTGTTGTGGGCACGGCGCGGGGTATTTTCATTTTCACACAGATCAGGTACTATAGGCCCATGGAAAAGCCAGCGAATTCCGGCAGTATCTTGCAATTTAAGATCATTCTCAATTACAGTACGCCCCGAATATGGCGGCGGATTTTAGTTCCAGCCGATTGCACCTTCTTTGCCTTGCACTGCGCCATTCAAAATGCGATGGGTTGGACCGACGGTCATCTGCACGCGTTTCATGTAGGAGAACAAAAAGGAAAGGATAGGATTACCATTGAATTTCCAAATCCGGAGACGAATGATTTCTACCGCCCGGGGGAGAATCGCGATGAACGTAAGGAGCATGTCGCCAATTATTTTGGTAAGACGATCAAACAATGTGTCTACTGCTACGATTTCGGCGATAATTGGGGTCATACGGTTCTTTTGGAATGTGAATTGCCGCGAGATCCCAAAACACCATATCCGCGATGCGTGGCCGGCGAGAATGCCTGCCCGCCGGAGGATTGCGGCGGTGTGTGGGGCTATGAGGACCTGCAAAAAATTCTTAAAAATCCCCGCCACCAGGAACATGCTGAAATGTTGGAATGGCTTGGCATTGATGACCAGAAAGAATTTGACCCCCGCCAATTTTGTCCATCCGAGGTTGAGTTTGAAAATCCTAAAAAGCGCCTTGTGGTATGGAACAAAGGATTCAGATTGTGACGCTCCCTAAAACTCGTCAAAACAAGAAAACAAGAACAAGAACATCCTTACATACTTGAGAATGTAAGGATGTTGTGTATAATAAGAACATGGGAAAGATTAAAACGGCAAAACAAATGGAGCGGCATCTGAAAGGTGTATCAAATCACTACCGTATTGAGATACTTCTTCTTATCGCCGAGCGCAACGGCATAACGTTGGAGGATATTGTTGAGACACTCGAGGCGAATGAGAAAACTATTGGCGAGCATACGCGGCGGCTTTATCAAGCCGGTCTTATCAATAAAAAATATCGCGGCAAATTTGTGGAGCACGGCTTGTCGCCATACGGCAAAACATTTATTCGCTTCCTCAAAACATTTCAGCAAATACAATAACATCCTTACAAACTTGAGAATATAAGGATGTTGTTGTTTAATGCAATGTCAAGTGAGTGGCTAGTTTAATTAGATTTATTATGAGCACGAAAATTTTCTTAATAATTTTAGCGGCTTTGGCTGTGGGAGCGGCGGGGTGGTGGTATGTTGGTAGAAATGGCTCGGACGACTCGGAAAAGCGCGCTGATGGTGGTGGTAGTACCGCAAGTTTGCCCACCGTTCCGGAGGAAGCGCTGGCAGTTTTGCCTGACGGCGGCTATGTGCTGGATCCCGCCAGAGGCGAGCTTAAGTGGGAAGCTAAGAAGAAACTGATCGTCGGCTACACCGACAGAGGCGTGATAAGTCTGGCAGAGGGTTCGTTTGAGGTGGCCGATAGCGTGATCGTTTCGGGCAATGCCGCCATAGATATGAATTCCATCGCTGTGGCCAGCACCGGCCGGGGCAAAGACGAGAGCCGGCTGGCCCGCCACTTAAAGTCGCCCGATTTTTTTGACGCCTCGGCTTATCCAACCGCCCGGATTGTTTTAACCAAGAGCGAAAAACTGACTGGCGACGCGACAGGAAACAATTTTAGCATGTCGGCCGACCTTACCATAAAGGGCATAACTAATCCGATTAAGTTTCCGGCCAAGGTTTATCAATCGGGTGAAGATTTGGTGGTGGAGGCCACTATTGTTTTAGACAGATCCAAATGGGATGTGCGCTACGGTTCGGAAACATTTTTTGATAATCTGGGCAATGACATTATAGAAAACAACTTCACGATTTATCTTAAAGCGATTGCCGTTAAAAAAGCGTCATGAAATTAGCTGCTATTCCCAAGCATGTTTTGGAAATTTTAAGCCAGCTGGAAAAAGCTGGCTTTGAGGCTTATCTTGTTGGCGGTTGCGTGCGGGATCTTGTCCTGAGCGAAGTTGAAGGATTGCCTCCTAAAGTTAAAGATTGGGATATTACCACCAATGCCAAGCCGGAGGAGATTCAAGGAATTTTTCCCGATTCGGTTTATGAAAATCAGTTCGGCACGGTGGGAGTCAAAATAGCGACAAGTGACAAGAGACAAGTGACAAGTGAAATTGTAGAGGTGACGACTTATCGCAGGGAGGAAGCGTATACCGACAAAAGACATCCCGACGCCATAACTTTTGCGAAGACAATTGAGGAGGATTTGGCGAGGAGGGATTTTACGGTCAATGCCATGGCGTTGAATCTTGGAACTTATAACTTGGATCTCAAGTCTTCGGAAAAAAGATCCAAGATCCAAGATCCAAGGTACGAGATTACAGATCCTTTTAATGGCCAGCAGGATGTCAAAGATAGAATCATCCGCGCGGTGGGGAATCCGGCGGACAGATTTAGCGAAGACGCTTTGCGTTTGATGCGGGCGGTTAGGTTTGCGGCGCAGTTGGGATTTACGATCGAGTTGGAAACAAAATCAGCCATAAAATCGCAGGTCCATCTTTTGAAGATGATTGCCCGCGAACGGATCAGAGACGAGTTGATCAAGCTTGTTGAATCAGACGATCCTGAAAGGGGAATAATACTGATGCAGGAGCTGGGCTTGCTAAAAATCGTTTTGCCGGAGCTGGAGGAGGGCGTGGGCGTGAGCCAGAACCTGCATCACATTTACACCGTTTTTGATCACTTGGTAAAGTCGCTCGGCTTTGCGGCCAAGTATGGATTTAATGTCTATGTCCGTTTTGCCAGTTTATTGCACGACATCGGCAAGCCGCGCACCAAAGCCGGCCAGGGCCCCGCGGCCACATTTTACGGGCATGAATATGTGGGCGCCAAAATGGCGGCTCGGGCTTTGGAGCGCTTAAGATTCCCAAAGGATTTTATAGAAAAAGTTTGCACCTTAATCCGCTGTCACATGTTTTACTACAATGTGGGTGAGGTGACAGCGCGTTCGGTGAGGCGCCTCGTTAGAAAAGTCGGCCCGGAAAATATTAGCGAGCTTTTGCAGTTGCGCCAAGCCGAGCGCAAGGGCTCGGGCGTGCCCAAAGCCGAGCCCTACAAACTGCGCCACCTAAAGTACATGATAGAAAAAGTCTCGCGCGATCCACTGACCGTCGGCATGCTCAAAGTTAACGGCGATGATGTTATGCAAACCCTAAACATTGAACCCGGGCCCAAAGTGGGCTATATTCTTAATGCCCTTTTGGAGGAGGTGATTGATGAGCCCGAGCGCAACGATCGCGATTATTTAATCAAAAGGATGCAGGAGTTGAATCAACTTTCAGAATCAGATTTGATCAAGCTGGCTGCAGCTGGAAAGGATAGATTGGAAGAGGAAAGGGGGAAAGAAGATGAGGATATTAAAGAGAAATATTACGTAAGATAATTCATGGCTGAATTTAGCCCCGAGAGCGGGGATTACAAATCATTTGAGGAGCAGTTTGAGAATCGCCAAAAGATTGAATCTTTGGGTGGCGTGATTGAGGTTGTGGATGTGATGCCTGAGCGGCCCAAAACCGAGGTGCCGGTTATATTCGCGCCTGGTTGGGGCGAAACACCAGAGACTTTCAAGGACTCTGTTAAAACCATGGCTGAATTGGAACGACGGGTTTTGTCGCTGGAGCATTCCCGGGGTGGTGAGACGGAAGAATTGCCGCAGACGGAATACCCTGCCGATGAGCTCCGGAAAGCCTTGGCGTTGATTAAAGTCCTTGAAGAAAAAGGCATAGATCGGGCCGATATTATTGCTCATTCCGAAGGCGCGATTAATTCGGTCATCGCCGCCGCGTTTCACCCCGAAAAAATCAGGAGCATGGTTTTGGTAGGACCGGGCGGCTTGATTGGTCCAGATAAATTCCCCAAGCTGGTTGGTAGATTCTCGCTCAATGTTATTAGGAGCGCTGTGCGGGCTTGGCAGGAACCGGACAGTAGGGAAGCTATAGTCCGAGATGGCAACGAAACCGGAAAATATATTCTAAAGAATATACCCAGGGCGTGGAAAGAGGCAGTTGCGATTTCTGAATCGGATATCCACGAGGCCTTAAAAGAGCTGCATGAGCAGGGAATAGGTGTGGCGATTATCCATGGAGTGGATGATCCGGTTTTCCCGATGGATAAAATTCAGGAAGTTGTGAAGAAAGATCAAATTGACGGGTTTTATTCGGTCAAAGGAGATCATAATGAGATCTGGATCCATCCGGAGAAGTATGTGGCATTGGCTGATCAGGCCTTGGATGCTTTGGAGAAAAAGCGCCAGCGCGGGCAAAACAATCAGACGGCGGAGTAATCCGCCAAATTTTCGGGCCGTAGTGTAGTGGTAGCACGAGTCCTTCGGGAGGATTTAGCCCGAGTTCGAATCTCGGCGGCCCGACACGGATTTCTAACGGGGCTTCGGCAGGGTGTAGACTGGGTTCGATTCCCAGTGGCCCGACTGAACGCAGTGAGGGAGGGACAGAACACGACAACTGCTTGTCGTGCGCTGGGAATCGAAGGGGCCAAAAGCCAATGTCTTGGCTTTTGGCGGGCGATTACATTAGCTGGTCTTGATTGAAAATCGCCCGGGATGTTCAATGTGCCGCAGGCCGCCAGAAAACCCCGGCCCGCAGGGGATTCCCAGTGGCCCGACTAACTATATGACAAATAAGAACATCAAGAGGAAGAAAACTTTGGCTGTTGATTTTGACGGTGTGATCCATCGCTATTCCAGAGGTTGGCACGATGGCACTATTTACGATAAACCCATGAAAGGGGTTAAGTTGGCTTTGCGTAGGTTGCGTAAGGAATTTAAGATCGTAATTTTTAGCAGGCGAGCAGCTCATCAGGGAGCGGCAGAAATAAAAAAATGGTTGGGGGCCAATAAAATTTCTTATGATACCGTGACTAGGGTCAAGCCACGGGCGCATTGGTATATAGATGATCGGGCGATACGGTTTACAACTTGGGATAACACCTTAAAGGAGCTGGCTCGTCTGGAGAAAAATTATCCTTTTAAGAACCGGAAGTGATTTTTGGGCCGGTAGCTCAGTGGCATTACGCGGCATTTTCACCCCGTTAGACATAGGCAAACATGGGCCTATGGTCTAGTGGCATGACGCGACATTCGCATTGTCGAAGCGCCAGTTCGATTCTGGCTAGGTCCACAAAGAATGTCTAACGGGGCCGGGTTGCCGAGACGCGGTTTCGATTACCGCCGGGTCCACCACTTCGCTCTTCCACTTCGTTACGGAGCTTCGCGGTGCAAGCACCCTGCTAGAGTTTTATGCTTGTATTAACAAATTATACCAGTCAACGAAGAATTTTTCGGCTACATTATATGAGATTCAAAAAAGACAAGTTGGCAAAAAGAAAAAGCACCGCGTAGAGACAGAACTCTTACGAAGTGCCTTTCCATGACAATATTTTAATGTTAGCAGATAGACGATTGTTGTCAAGTGAATTGGGGATAAATCAAAATATGAAAAAAACAGAGGAAAAAACTAAAGCGCCGCCGTGTGGGTTGTGCGGCAAGTCAAAGAAGCCGAGATACAAAACGGAATGCTGCAGCAATTGGATTTGTGGCGATGAAAGCGAGTATGTGATGTTTTCGTATTCGCGCGATATTTGTTCGCGCAACCACCGGCGGTTTACGCTTTGTGGCTTCCATCACTCCGAAGAGCATAAAGGAAATTGGAAGACCTGCAAAAAATGCCGAGAGGATTTTGAGCATGAATTGGAAATGTACGTGTGGTACGGCGTGAATGAATATAATTTTGAGAAGCTGCCAAACCCGCCCGCCTTTAAGCCGACCTACTGCTCCAAATGCGGAGAAAGAATTGTTCTGCCTGACGGAGGATATTCATCGCTTTGCGGAGTATACCGTTGTGATAACTGCCCAATCACCGAAAAAGAACGGGAAGAAATTATTCGCGCATATAAAAAAACACGAGGATAAATGATGTTTCAACATGGTGCCGGGTAAAAATGATGCCATTGAATAAATTGAATAAAATGATATTGGCCGGTGCTTTTTGGGCTGTTTTGATCGTTGCGCCGGTCCCATGGGAAAGTCTCAAGGCCGAAGTCGACATCGGCTCAAAAGTTTCTCAAATGAGTTTGGATGAGAAAGTTGGCCAGCTGATAATAGCCGGTTTGGCTGGTCCTTCTTTTGACGAGTCTAGCCGCGAGATGATAGAGCGGTATCACATTGGCGGAGTTAATTTGCTGACTAGGAATATCAAAGACCGCGCCCAAGTAGTTAAATTGGTCAAAGATATTCAAACTGCCGCTGCCATTCCTCTTTTTATGGCCGTTGACCAAGAAGGCGGCAGTCTTTCCAGATTAAAATTTCTGAAAGAGCTGACTCCCCAATATAACATCAAAACGACAAATCGGGCGCGCGCGGTTGCCGTGTCTAGGGGCAAAGAATTGAAGGCGCTCGGCGTCAATATGGTTTTTTCGCCGGTGCTGGATTATGTTACCGACAGCAAGTCATACCTTTGGCCGCGGGCTTTTAGGGGCGGTCTGTCGGCGCTGTCAAATCTGGGCGCGGCTATGGCGGCGGGTTACAAAGAAGCCGGTATTGCGGCCGTGCCCAAGCATTTTCCCGGCTATGGCAATGTAAAATTGGATCCTCATGCCAACAGCGCTTCTCTGCAAACAGATGCCAAAGGTCTTGCTACCAGTCTAGTCTCTTTTAGACGTATCCTTTCGGCCGGCGGCGCGGATGCCGTGATGACCGCCCATATCAAGGCGCCTTTTTTTGACGCCAAGCCGGCCACCGTTTCTGAAAAGTTCATAGCCCGGCTTTTGCGCGGGGCTTGGGGCTTTGACGGCGTGGTTATAACGGACGATATAGAGATGGTTTCTAGCGGCGGGTCTGTTGGCCCGACGGCGGTGGAGGCGGTTAAGGCCGGTGCCGATGTGATTATTGTCTCTTTGACTCCAGCCAAAGCTGGTGAAGCCATCGCGGCTCTGCGCCAAGCGGTTGAGCAGGGCGAGATCAGCCAGGCAAGGCTAGACGAATCGGTCGGCAGAATTTTAAGATTGAAACAAGCGTATAAAATTTCTAATTTTCAATGATTGAGTTCTTGAAACGGCCGCTGGCCGTAAGCGATGTTGAAACGACCGGATTTGATCCTCAAGTCCACGAGATTATTGAGATTGGTTTGATTGTGGTTGATCAAAAAACGCTCAAAGTTTTGGATGAGTTTGAGGTTAAGGTGAAACCTCGGCACATTAGAACCGCGGCCGAGCAGGCCTTAAAGGTCAACGGCTACAATAAGCTGGACTGGCTGGGCGCGGCGGATTTGGAAGAGGCCATGAAGATTTATTCCAAAAAAACCAAAAACGGCATTTTTACGGCTCACAACAGCTACTTGGATTGGGCTTTTATTTCCGAGGCCTTCAAGTCAACCGGAGTGGAGGATTACACCGATTACCACCGCCTAGATTTGTTCAGCTTGGCTTGGGGCCAGGCCAAAAAACTGCGCGGCCTTAAGGAGTTTCATCTTAAAAGTTTGTGCGAATACTTTGGCATTGAACCTGAACCCTTGCCCCACCGCGCCTTAAATGGAGCCAAAAAAGCGCTGGAGGTTTTAAGAAAACTTTCTGGATTATAAACTACAGGCAGGCTGTTGACAGCGACAATATATCAGCTATGATTAGTTATAAATGGAGCAACAACCATTATTATCTTCTCAAAGCTGGAGGGTTATTGGTGAGAAGTTGGGTGATTTGGGCAATGTCTTTTTTGGAGCAGCTTTGTTGCAACGTTTTGTCACAGGGCAATCTTTTAGTTTCGGACTTCTCTTGTTTGGTTTTATGAGTGGGCTATTGTTGTATTTTTTTGCAGGTCGTTTGAATCGTTAAATCAATATGAACCCCTTAATCATCTTTTTCATTAGTGGTGTGGCAGTAGGGCTTTTGTTTTATATCTTGAAGCTCTATGATGAGCATCGCTCTAATAAGAAGGAAGAACGACTGCATTAGTTATGTTTGCTGGCTGTCTTTGGGCCGTCTAAAAACGATTTTTGAGTAACGTCCAGATTCCTTTCAATCCGTCTTGGGCGCGGATTTTTTTGCCTTCGGAAAACTTGCGGGGGTAATAGTGAATGGGAACCTCTACAATTTTGTAGCCCATTTTTAGGGTTTTTGCGGTTAGCTCCATTTCCAGCTCAAAGCCCCGGCTTTCAATGTTGATACCCTTAATCACCTCCGCGCGAAAGAGTTTATAGCAGGTGTACACATCGGTCAGCTTTGAGCCGAAGAATAAATTGACCAGCCATGTTAAAAACCTGACGCCCAAAACATCGTGCCAATAACCTCGACGTTCCGGCTGCAATTCCCGCGATCCAAAGACCACACTAGCTCCATGATCCAACTCATCAAGGAGCCGTTTGATGTCGGCTGGGTCATACTCTAAATCGGCATCCTGAACGATAACGGCGTCTCCGTCGGCTTCTTTTACCCCCGTGCGAATCGCCGCTCCCTTGCCCCGATTTTTATCGTGAACTATTAATCTTAAATTTTGAATTTTAAATTGTAATTTTGAATTTTGAATTTTGATTTTTGAGTTGTCTGTAGAGCCGTCGTCTACTACAATTATTTCCTTGCTCCAGCCGCCAAAATCCTGTGCCGCGACTTTTTCAAGAACTGCCTCAATTGTTTTTTCTTCGTTGAAGGCCGGAATTAAAATTGATAATTTGTTTGGCATTTAGTTGGTCCTTTGATGTTTAATGCTAATGGATTTTCCGTATTTTGCAATAGTATCTTTGTTAAGCTCGTTGTTTTTTAGCAAAATTACAACCCGGCTGTCCGCGAACACGGTTTTCCATTCTGGGTCTTCCAATATACGAGCAAAAAAAGTTTGCCCCCAGGGAGTATAGTCGCGATATGAAAAGATTATAGCATTAAACTTATACAGGGCGCTTTTTTCGGCCCATATGTTTTTGTTTTCCTGCATGGGAATGTAGATTTTTTCAAAAAACTCGGCCGGGTAAGCCTCGGGGCGGTTGTCCACAAAAACCCTTCGACTTCCCTCGATTCCACTCGGGACAAATTGCTCAGGGTAAACTTTCTCTTGCGGGTAAAGATGCCATATCAAATAACCGCCAATATCGTAGTTGTTGAATATCGGCCCGGTTAGCTGGTTTTCCTTAAAAAATGTCATTGAATTTTCGTTGCCGTTCTCCAGCCCCAGCCCCAGTTTTAAGGGCTGGGGATAAATTTTCCAAAGCTCTCCCGAAAATGTAATCAGAACGGCCAATATCAAAGTGGTTATGGTTATATTGCCCAATCGCCGATCGGTTTGCTGTTTTAGATTGAAGCCGCGGGCAAAGTTGCCCGCGGCGATGGGCAAAGCAAACAAACCGAAGATGGTGAAGTTTCTTATGGCTAGCCAGCCGGCGGTGCTAAAACCCAGCGCCAGCAGGGTGTCCGTTAAGGACAGGCTGTGTTTGTCTCTGGCTAGTCTCACAAAGAAGCTGGCGATCAGCAGTGCAAAAACAATCTT